>NZ_JAESIH010000046.1 GCF_016756745.1 Aminivibrio sp. | reverse complement strand
ATCGAATGTTTCGAACATCCTGGACAAAGGCTGCTTGTCGGCGAGATTTTGGAGAAGCAACGGAAAATCTACGAGGCTATGGATGTCCAACCTCCAGCCTCGTTATGAGTAGGCGGGAATCCAGGTTTAAAAGGTTTTTTCCGGGCCCGAAAAACAAAGAGGGATGTCCTGTTCCTCCAGAACGATCCCTCTTTGCTTATTGATGAAAGGCTTTCAGGCGTCCGGGCCGCCAAGCTCCGCAGCGATGTCGTCCGCCAGGATCGCGGCTGCGGGCGGAAGCCTGTAGAGTGAATGATTTGCGGGGAGAACCGGAGGAAAGGCTCTCCCCTTTTTCTATTTTTCCGCCGGGAGGAAATGGAGGCCTTCCGGTATCAGCGTGAGCTCCGCCGCGGCCCCCGGAGCGAGGGGGTTCCGTTCAAAGGGGTTGGGGATGTGCACCGTGACCGGTTCCGTGCCTGGGAGGTCCACTTCGTACTCCATGACGCTCCCGAGGTAGGTCGACCTGATGACCGTCCCATCGAGGTGTCCTGTTCCGCTCCCGGCGGGAGAGAGCCGGACGCCCTCCGGGCGGACCATGATGTCGTATTTTCCCGGGATCAGGGATTCTCCCGCTTCGGGATTCCACGGCCTGCCGAGAAGGGTCCATCCTGCCGCCGCCTTTTCCCCGGGCAGGAAGGCCGCCTTGCCGATGAAGGAGGCCACGAAGCGGTTCGCCGGCTTCGAGTACAGCTCCCGGGGGGCTCCCGTCTGCTCGATTTTCCCCCGGTTCATCACCACCACCCTGTCGGAGATGCTCATGGCCTCGATCTGGTCGTGGGTGACGTAGATGCTCGTGATTCCCAGCCGCTGCTGGAGCTTCCGGATGTCGATCCGCATCTGCTCCCGGAGCTTGGCGTCCAGGTTTGACAGGGGCTCGTCGAAGAGGAGCAGGGAAGGTTCCATCACCACCGCCCTGGCAAGGGCGACCCGCTGCTGCTGCCCTCCCGAGAGCTGGCTCGGCTGCCGTGCCTCCATGCCCCCCAGCCCCACCAGGTCCACCACGTTCTCCGTCCGTTCGCGGATTTCCCTGTCCGTCAGCTTCCTGAGCCGAAGGCCGAAGGCGATGTTGTCCCTCACGTTCAGGTGGGGGAAGATGGCATAGGACTGGAAGACCATGGCGGCGTTCCTCCTGTTGGGAGGGACGTCGTTCATCCGCTGTTCGCCGAAGAAGATGTCCCCCGAGGTGGGGTCCTCGAACCCGGCGATCATCCGGAGCAGGGTGGTCTTGCCGCACCCCGACGGCCCGAGCAGGGTGACGAGCTCTCCGTCGTCCACCTCCAGGGAGACGGAATCCACGGCGCGGAAGAGGCCTCCCGGATCGTCGAAGCTGCCGAAATCCTTGACGAGAGAGTCGATGCGAAGTTTCACGGGATTATTCCTCCTGTATCTGGATTGCCGCCATGCCCCCGGTCCGGCCGGGGACGAGGCGCGCGATGACGGCCATGGCGGCTACGACGATGACCACGAGGATCACGCTGAAGGCGGCGGCGACGCCGAGCCTTCCGGAGCCCACCTGGTTGAGGATCTGCACGGTGAGCAGGTTCCAGTTGGCCGACACCAGGAAAATGGCGGCGCTGATGGCGGTCATGGCCCGGACGAAGGCGAAGACCAGGCCCGAGAAGAAGGCCGGTGCGATGATGGGCAGGGTGACCTTGCGGAAGGTGGTGATCCTGTCCGCTCCCAGGTTCTGGGCCGCCTCCTCTATGGAGGGGTCGATCTGCCGGAGCACGGCGATGCCGGACTGGATTCCCACCGGGATGTACCGGAAGACGAAGTTCAGCACCAGGATCGCCAGGGTCCCCATGAGCATCAGGGGCGGGCGGTTGAAGGCGAGGATGTAGCCGATGCCGATCACCGTTCCCGGCACGGCGAAGTTGAGGATGGAGGTGAACTCCATAAGCCCTTTGCCGGGGAAGGATGTGCGGACCACCAGGAAGGCGATGAGCATTCCCAGGAAGCCCGAAAGGGGTGTGGACCAGAGGGCCACGATGAGGGTGTCCCTGATGGTCCCGAGGCCGACGCCGAAGGCGTATGAAAAATGCTCGAGGGTGGGGGAGAAATCATACCCCCAGACCCTGGTGAAGGCCCCGAGGAAGATGGTGCCGTAGAAGAGGAGGACGAAGCCGGAGAACAGGGCCGCGAACGTGACGAGCCCGCGCCGGGCCCCCCGGCTGACCAGCTTCGACGACGAGGCGGTGGGCTTTCCCGTCACGGTGGTGTACTGCCTCTTCTGCAGGTAGTACCTCTGGATGGCGAAGGACGTGATGGACGGGATGAGGAGCACCACGGCGAGGGCGGCCCCCAGGGGAAGGTTGAAGGAGCCCGTGATCTCCAGGTAGGCTTGGGTGGAGAGCATGGGGAACCGGCTTCCCGCGAGCACCAGGGGGTTGCCGAAGTCCGCCAGGGATTCGATGAGCACCACGAGGAAGGCGCTGGCGATGCCGGGAAGGCTGAGGGGCAGGGTCACCCTGAGGAAGGTCTGCATCCTGCCGGCCCCCACGTTCATGGCGGCATCCTCCAGGGTGGGGTTCAGCGATTCGAGCACGCCCTTCAGGGTGAGGTAGGCCACGGGGGCGAAGGTGAAGATCTGGGAGAGGAGTACTCCCTTGAAGCCGTAGATGTTGTAGTTCCGTATGCCCAGCAGTCCCCGGGTGATGAGGCCGTTGGCGCCAAAGAGCATGAGGATGGAGAGGGCGCTCGTAAAGGGCGGGGAGATGATGGGCAGGATGAAGACCAGGTGGAGGGCTTTCTTCCACCGGATGGACGTCCGGGTGATGGTGAAGGCCGCCGCATAGCCCACGGCCACGCTGGCCGCCGCCGTGGCGAAGCCCACGGAGAGGCTGTTCCATAAAGACGAGCGGAGATATCTGAATGTAAGAAAACGGGTGTAGTTTCCGAACGTAAAGGTCCCTTCGTCGGTCTGGAGGCTCTTCACGAGCACCGACAGCAGGGGATAGGCCACGAAGAGGGCCAGGGAGAGAAAGAGAAGTACCACCAGAAACGCGAGAAGAGGGTCCCGGGCAAGGAGCCGGATCTCCCTCCGTCCTTTTGCGAATGTGCCCATGGCGCCTCCTGAACGGCGGGGGGAAGGCCGGCGCCTCCCCCCCGGAAATCTGTCTGCCGGATGGTTCTACTGTCCGAGGACCTCGGTCACCCAGCGGTCGATGATGCGCTTTTTCTCCTGGGCCGCCCTGATGCGGTCGTAATCGATGAGCTTGATCTCCGAAAGGGCGGGAAGCCCCTCTCCTGCGGAGACGTCGGCCCTCACGGGGAAGAAGTAGGTCTTCTTCGCGCTCAGCACCTTCTGGGCCTCCGCAGACACGATCCAGTCGGCCAGGGCCTTGGCGGAGTCGAGGTTTTTCGCTCCCTTGAGGATGGACATGGCGGCGGCCTCGAATCCCACGCCCTCGGCGGGGAAGATGACGGAGGCGGGGAAGCCCTCGTCAACGAGTTTCAGGAAGGCCGGCGTGAACTGGATGGCGATCTGGGTCTCCCCGATGGCCAGGTTCTTGCTCGGCCCGGTGCCGCTCTGGGTGTAGGTCTGGATGTTGGGGTTGAGGGCCTTCATGTACTTGAAGGCTTCGTCCTCGCCGTAGGTCTCGATGAGGGTCATGATCATGGCGTAGGCCGTGCCCGAGGACTGGGGGGAGGGCATCTGGATCATGCCCTTGTATGCCGGGTCGAGAAGGTCCTTCCAGGATGCCGGCACGGGCTTGCCGTCCTTCTTCAGCTCCTCTGCCAGGACGCCGAAACCGAGGGGGTTCATGTAAAAGGCGACCCAGTAGCCCTCGGGATCCTTGAAGCCGGCAGCCAGATCCGCCGCCGCTGCGGGGAGGTACGGCTGGGTCAGACCCCGGTCCTTCGCCACGATATGGTTTTCGCTGGGGGCGCCGAACCACACGTCCGCCCGGGGGTTCGCCTTCTCCGCCTCGATGCGGCTCATGGCCGGGCCTGATGAGAGGAAGACCATGTTCACCTTTATGCCCGAGACCTTCGAGAATTCGTCGAGGATGTTCTTCGCGTTTTCCTCGTCCACGCTGGAATAGACCACCAGCTCCTTCGCCGCGGCCGCCCCGGCGAGAAGCGACAGGACGAGAAGCGCCCCCGCAAGAACGGTCAACAGTCTGCCGTGTTTCTTCATTTCCGGAATCCCTCCCTGGAATGAGTCTGTGGAGCATAGGAATTATTGTAACACATTTCGGTCTCCCGCTATTTCTTGGGAAATGATACACTTGTTCCATAACTTTTCGACAAGGAGGAGGATCCATGACGACGAATCCCACACAGGGCGCCGGGCCTTCCGTCGGAAGGCCGGTACCGAGAGCGGACGGACCTTCCAAGGTTTCCGGCGAGCTGGCATATACGGGAGACCTGCTCTTTCCCGGCATGCTCCATGCAGTCCTTCTTCCATCCCCCCACGCTTCTGCGCGGATTGTGTCCATGGACCTCGAGGAGGCGAAGCAGTGTCCCGGTGTCCGGGCGGTGGTGAGGGGGGAGGACTTCCCGATCCTCTTCGGCCTCTACCTTGGAGACAAGTCTCCCCTGGCCAGGGGAACGGTGCGCCATTTCGGGGAACCGGTGGCGGCGGTGGTGGCAGACAGCGAGCGGGAGGCACTGTTCGCCGCCGGAAAAATCCGGGTGGAGTACGAACCTCTCCCGGCGGTTCTCTCCCCCCGGGAAGCTCTGAAGGATGGGGCCCCGGTGCTTCACCCGGAAATGGGGAAGTACTCCCATATTCCCGACATTCTTCCGGAACCGGGCACCAACGTGGCCAACCGGACGAAAATCCGGAAAGGGGATCCGTCCGCCGCCTTCGCCGCAGCGGCAGTGAGGGCGGAAGTGTCCGTTTCCTTCCCCCCCGGCGACCACGCCGCCATGGAGCCCCGGTGCGCCGTGGCGTCCATCCGGGCCGACGGCAGGCATCTGGTCTATTCTTCCACCCAGGCTCCCTTCGTGGTGCGGAATCTTCTCGGCATATTCCTCGGCATCCCCCAGGGGAAGATCACCGTCATCGCCCCGCCCTGCGGGGGAGGCTTCGGGGGCAAGGCCGGCATCCAGCTCGAAGGACTCGCCGTGCTCCTTTCCCGGGCCGTGGGCGGTCGGCCCGTCCGGCTGGCCAACACCAGGGAGCTGGACATGACCGCTTCTCCGGGGCACATCGGCCTGGAGGCCACGGTGAAGATAGCCGCAGACCGGGAGGGAAACCTTCTCGCCATGGATCTGCACTACCTCTTCAACAGCGGCGCCTTTGCCGACTACGCGGTGAACGTGAGCCGGGCGGCCGCCATCGCCTGTACCGGCCCCTACCGTGTGGAGAACGTGACCTGCGATTCCCTCTGCGTCTACACCAACTCCCCCTTTGCCACGGCCTTCAGGGGATTCGGCCACATCGAGCTCTGCTTCGCGGTGGAGCGGGCCATGGACGCCCTGGCTGCGGCAGGCGGGTTCGATCCCGTGGAGCTGCGGATCCGCAACGCCATCAGGCCGGGAGACAGGAGTCCCACGGGCAGCGTCATGGACTCGAGTACCGGGGACCTTCCGGGGTGCATCCGGAAGGCGGCGGAGATGATCCGGTGGGATGAGGGAGCCTCGGGAACCCTCCCGTCGGGGAACGTCACGGGCAAGGGGATCGGTGCCTTCTGGAAGGCTCCCGCCATGCCCCCGAACACCGACGCGGGGGCCATCCTCACTTTCAACGAGGACGGCTCCATGAACCTCTCGGTGGGCGTCGCCGAGATCGGGCAGGCGGCCCATACCGCCATCGCCCAGATGGTGGCCGACAGGTTCGGCGTATCTCCGGACATGGTCCATGTCCACACGGAGGTGGACACGTCCCGATCTCCCCATGACTGGGCCACCGCCGCGAGCCGGTCGGTCTTCATGGCGGGGAACGCCGCCCTCGAGGCGGCGGACATGGCCATCGACAGAATCCGGCGCACGGCGTCCATCGTTCTGCGGTGCAGCCCAGGTGATCTCGAGGTCGGGGGAGGCCGGGTCTATCACGGAGGCGATCCTGAAAGAGGGCTTCCCCTCTCCGCCGTGGTGCTCGGGTACACCTACCCGGGGGGCAATTCGGTGGAGGGACAGGTGTTCGGCGTGGGACGGTACATCGCTTCCGGACTGTCCTCCATCGATCCCGCCACGGGCGGCGGAAACCCCGCCCTGGAGTGGACCCTTGGGGCCGAGGCGGTGGAGGTGGAGGGGAATCCCCGGGACGGTTCCTACCGGGTGGTCCGGGCTGTCTGCGCCATGGACGTGGGACGGGTGATCAACCCGGACCTCGCCCGGGGGCAGGCCGTGGGGGCCATGGAGATGGCCCTCGGTTTCTCCTGCTCCGAGGGATTCCGGTTCTCTTCCTCCGGCAGGGTGCTCAACGGTTCCCTGCGGCACTACAAGATCCCCCGGTACGGCGAGGATCCGGAGTACGATGTATGCTTTCTGGAAACACCCCAGCACGGGGGGCCCCTGGGCATGAGGGGCATGGGAGAGCAGGGGGTCCTCGGAATTCCGGGCGCAGTGGCCGGAGCCCTGTCCAGGGCCTTCGGCACGGAATTCCGCTCTCTGCCGGTTACGGCGGAGGCTATCTGGAAGGCTCTCAGAAAAAAGGAGGAAAACCGATGATCGCCCGGGATTTCGACTACATACTTCCCGAAAGCCTGGAGGAGGCCAGGGACGCCTGGAGAGAGGAAAAACAAGCCGGAAAGAACCCGGCGTATTACGGGGGGGGGACGGAGATCGTCGCCCTTGCCCGAAGCGGCGCGTTCTCCCCGGACTGCGTCATCGACCTCAAGGGCGTTCCGGAGTGCCGTGCCCTGGGGTGTTTCGGGGGGCGACTCGTCTTCGGCGCGGCCTGTTCTCTCACCGATGCGGTTGAGCGGGGCGGGTTCCCCCTGCTGTCCGCCGTGGCCCGGACCGTGGCGGACAAGACGGTCCGGAACCGCCTCAGCCTCGGCGGGAATGTCTGCGGCGCCCTTCCCTACAGGGAGGCGGTCCTGCCCTTCCTGTGCGCCGCCGGGGTCGCCCTGGTCTTCGGTTCGGAGGGACTCCGGGAGGAGGCTCTTGAAACTGCCTTCGACAGGCGGCTGAAGCTCGGCGAAGGAGAATTCCTCGTGGCCCTCGTCGTGGATGAGCGCTTCGCATCCCTTCCCTTTGCCTCGTCCCGGAAAGTCCGGGGCGGGAGGGTGGATTACCCCCTCTGCTCCGGAGCGGCGGTGCGGGATGGTGAGACGGTGGACATCGCCCTCTCCGGGGTGTTCGACTATCCCGTCGCCCTATCCGCGGCGGCGGTCACGCCCCCGGAGAAGGTCGCGGAAAGTCTTCCCCACAGGGTCAGGGAAGACGCTCTGGCCGGGGCCGGGTACAGGAAGGCCCTTCTCGTACAGGTTCTCGAGGATATACTTCTCTCCCTGGAGGTGCTCCCCTCATGAAGCGGCTGTCCGGCATCACGGAACTGAACCTCCTGGTGAACGGTGAGCGGCGGGCTGTGGCGGCCAGGCCCTCGGACACCCTTCTCCGGGTGCTCCGGGAAGAGCTCGGCCTCACCGGGGCCAAGGCCGGGTGCGAAAACGGAGACTGCGGGGCCTGCACGGTCCTGCTCGACGGCCTTCCCGTGAAGTCCTGCCTTCTGCTGGCCGTGGAGGCGGAAGGGCACAGGATCACCACCGCCGAGGGGCTGAAGGATACCCCGGTACAAAAAGCGTTCCTGGAGTTCAACGGGTTCCAGTGCGGCTACTGCACTTCGGGGTTTCTGCTCAACGCCCATTCCCTTATAGCCGCCCGCCCGGAAGCAAACAATGAAACGGACCGGGAACGGCTTTAGTCCAACCTCTGCCGGTGCGCCGGCTGCGAAGGCATCCGGAAGGCCCTGCCGGATGCAGTGCCCTGACTGCGGAGAAAGGCGGCTAGGGCATGGAGGGCCGTTCCCGGGCAAGACTTCCGTTGATATGGCAGCCCAGGGTGATGCCGAGGCGATGGTGGGGGTTGTTCAGGTCTACCTTCAGCAATGCCTCGATCTCCCTGAGGTAATTTCTTACGGTATTGTAATGGAGATGGAGCCCCTCGGCGCAGGATTTCGCGTTGAAATCCCGGGACACGAGCATAGATGCCAGTTCCTTCAGGGGCAGGCTCCTCCGGGCCTGGGAGGGATCCTTTTCCAGGGGTTCCCAAAATCTCTTCCAGACGTCCCGTGCCTCGGGCAGCTTCGACATGCTCTGCAGGAGGCCGAACAGGGAGAGTTCCTCATAGAAGTAGACTCCCGGGGGGAGGGAAAAATCCCGGAGAAGGGAGAAGGTTCTCCGGGCCTCATGGTAGGACCGGGAGATTTCCATGAGATCGCCGGCGGGAGAACCGAAAGAGAAGTGGAACCCCAGGGCCGCTCCTTCCTGCTGGAGGGAGTTCTTCATGCTCTCGATGTCGGAAGAGGGGATGAGGGTGACCCAGGTGTTGCCGAGCCGGTAGCTCAGCCCCGACGGGGATGTCCAGCGGGGCGAGGAGAGCCCGTCGGCGGTGGAGACGATGAGCACCGACGCCGGAAGGGAGAGGGGAATTCCCAGCTCCCCAAGATTGATGCGGATCATGGAGGGATCGCAGTACAGTCCAAAGCAGAGTCCCTCGAGAAACCGCTCCTTCTTCATCACTTTTTTGCTCGACACGATGGCGATTTCGAGAGCCGACGCCCTCAGCATGGTCAGGGCTCTCAGCACCATCCGCTCCTGCCGGGCCGACGGAAAAAGTTCGCCCGGGGAGAGGACCACGAAGATGGAGATGGGGGTGTCGAGCCGAAGCCGATAGGCGGCGAACCGTTGAACCTGCCCGCTGTTCCTGACCTCCACGCAGGAATGGATCTGCCCCCTTTTAGGAAGGGCCGTCTCCTGCACCACCGGCAGGTCCAGGCATTTCTGGACTGCTTCTCCGCCGAGGATGGAACCGTCGGCGAGAAAGAGGTTGTTGAGATCGAGCTGGGGGGCCTGCACCAGGAGATCCCGCCGAAGGTTCTGGGCGAAGTCGGACATGAGTTTCCGGAAGTCGAGGCTCTCCTCCCAGAAGGCGCTGAGGTCGTCGGGCCGGTCTCTGTTCCGCTCCTGGATCAAGTGGGTGTGGATCACGTCGATGATGTCCGTCCAGCGATAGTGCATGGGCACTTCGAGGATGGGAAGCTGCAGGGAGTCCGCCTCGGCGGTCATGCTCTCCGGTAGTTTGTGGTGGAAGCGATCGAGCTTGAAGCCCACCGCGGCTATGCCCTTCCTGTTCATCCTGCTTATGAGGGGAGTGAGCTGCTCGGGATCATCCCTGAAGACAAAACCGCTTCCCACGAGGAACTCGCCGCCGCGCATCCAGTTGTCGGCGTCGGGCGCCTCAAGCACGGAAACGGCGCTGATCTCCCGGCTGAGTCCACTGCCGCCGGCAAGAATCTGGAAGTCCGGAAACAGGTGTTTTTTGAGAAGGTCGGCAACGATCATGTCGAATGTACCTCTTTTTTTGTGTGCATCCCCATTCCGACCGGTGTCACGGAGTGTCGGAAAGGAAGAGCATTTATGTTACATAATGACATTGTAATTCTTTTGACCCAAACATATTATATGATAAAATAAACTGTGTGTAAAACATGAATTTGTGCATTTTGCAGGCTTTTTTCGGCACGAGGGAATCCCTTCCCGGTCCGCGCGAAGGTTGGATAGTGATGCTATTCGGAGAGAGTCGTGTGCGCCCGTCAAATTGTCACAGAGTAACATCCTGCGGGGGCGGATGTAGTGTGTGGAGAGCCGGCCGCAACACGTTGCGCCGCAGCTGCGAATTGGAGGTGTATTCCCTATGAAGCCGTTGGAAGGACTTGTTGTGCTGGATATGACCCGCGTGCTGGCCGGCCCCTTTGCCGCCATGATGTTTGCCGACCTGGGCGCGGAAGTGATCAAGATCGAACGTCCCGATGGAGGGGACGATACCCGTGCGTACCCCCCCTTCCAGAAGGGGGAGAGTGCCTATTTCATGAGCCTCAACCGGGGCAAGAAGAGCGTCACGCTGAATCTGAAACACGAAAAAGGCAAGGAAATCCTCAAGTCCCTCGCCAGGAAGAGCGACATTCTCATTGAGAACTTCAAGCCCGGGACGATGGACAAGCTCGGCCTCGGCTACGAGGACCTCAGGAAGGTAAATCCCCGGCTCATCTACGCCGCAAGCTCGGGCTTCGGCCAGACGGGGCCCTACAGCTCCCGTCCCGCCTATGACCTCATCATCCAGGGTATGGGCGGCATGATGAGCGTCACCGGACCGGACGAGCACACCCCCACGAAAGTCGGCAGCTCCGTGGCGGATATTTTCGCCGGTCTGTTCACCGTCATCGGCGTCCTTTCCGCCGTGAACGCCCGGAACCGGACCGGCAGGGGGCAGCTCGTCGATGTGGCCATGCTCGACTGCATGGTGGCCGTCCTCGAAAACGCCGTCTCCAGGTACCTGGTCAGCGGCGAGATCCCGCGCCCCATCGGCAACCGTCATCCCTCCATATCCCCTTTCACCACCCTCGCGACGTCCGACGGCGCAATGAACATCGCCGTGGGGAACGACGAAATCTGGAAGAGAATGTGCGCCGTGCTCGGCATGGAAGAGTACGTGAACGATCCCCGCTTTGTCGACAACCCCGCCAGAGTGGAGAATTTTCACGCCCTGAAGGAAATACTCGAGGAGAGGACCATGAAGAATACTTCGGAGCACTGGCTTGCCGAGTTTGAAAAGGCGCATGTCCCGAGCGGGCCCATCAACGACATAGCCCACGTGGTCAACGACCC
>NZ_JAESIH010000045.1 GCF_016756745.1 Aminivibrio sp. | reverse complement strand
CAAAATCATAGTTCAGAATGGAATACTGAAACTACAGGGGGTGATCCGCGAATGAGGGCGGCAAAAATCCTGGGGACCGCCGGCGGTCTTGGTCTGCTCTTCTCGTGGATGGAATCCATCTTCCTGTACTATGGCCTCCCGGCCCGTCTTGCAGCCAGGGGATATACCGGGGAAAGCACCGTGGCCCTTTTCCTTGCCGTTCACTGCCTTACCTATCTTGTCATGGGGCTCCTCTCCATGAAGTCCTTTTTCGACCGGCACAGGGAGGCGGTGCCCTTTGCAGGCTGCCTGTTCATGCTCTCCCTCCCGGGGCTCCTTTTCCTTTCCGGGTTCGTTCCCTCTCCTCCCGCCGCGGCTCTCGCCCTGGCAGGGATGCTTTTGTCGGCGGCCGGAGGGGCCATGCTCATCGGCCGTTGGGGTGTGTTTCTCAGCACCTTTGTTCCCGACGACGTGGCGGTGGTGTTTGGCCTGTCGCCCATGATCTCTTTATTCATTATCAGGTTTTTTTCGGTGCTGGATGTCTCCCTTCTGGTTTTTGCCGCACCCCTGCTGAGCCTTGCGCTGCTCTGGGGCGCCGGTGGAGTGCGGGCCGAAGAAACGGAGCAGCTCACCCCCCTGCCTGATTTTCCCATCTGGAGACTGGCCGTGTTTCTCTTTTGCTTTTATACCGCCAACGGCTTTCTCATCAGCCTCATTCCCATCGTTTTTGCCCGCACCGATCCGGTGACCGACTGGATCAGGGCCTTTTCCTCCCTCGGTGCGGCCCTCGTTTTCCGGTTTTACCCCAGGTCGGACCTGAGGAACTTCTACAGGGGAGCCTTCCCGTTCATCGCCGCCGCCCTTTTCTTTCTGACCTTCTCGCCCTATCGGACACCCGCGAGGTTTTTCCTCGAGGGAGGATTGTCCTTTCTCGACCTCTACGCCTGGCTGCTCCTGATCTATTTTGCCTCCCGTACGGGCCTCAGGAGGGGAGCGGTAATCAACCTGGGCATTTCCATCATCGTCCTTGCAGGCACAGTGGCACATTACCACCTTCTTTTCCGGAACAGCGCCGCTCTTCTTCCCGGCCAGTACTACCAGGTCTCCTTTGCCCTCCTGGGGATATTTCTGCTGCTCCTCATGCTCTCCCTGTGGGACGGAAGGGATCTTCCCCTCCAGATGGGGAGCGCTGCCCGCAGAAAAAGAGAGGAAGAAGGCGGTTTTGCGGGGGGTGACGACGGCGGGGATATGGGGGACGCGGACCCTGAAGTGAAGGATAAAGAAGAGGAGATGGGGCGGCGAATGAAGCTCATGGAGTTCAATCTCACCCGGCAGGAAACGGAAATTGCCCTCCTTCTCCTCAAGGGCGCCAAGGACCTCAATATTTGTTCCCTTCTCTATATTTCCCAGAATACACTGAAATACCACCTCAGGAATATCTACAGGAAAACAGGCTCAAGCAATCGAAGAGAGCTCAAAAACATCCTCGATTGAGTGCAAACGGGGTGAGACTCTTCACCCCAAGGGTTCAGAAAAAAGGTGGGAAATCTCACCCCGAAAAAGGGGTGGGAAAACCCACCCTTTTTTTATCCCGGGGGTGAGGACGGGCTTTCCCTTTTCAGGTAGGCTTTTCCCGGATAGAAGAACCAGAACCGGGAGGAGATGATGTGCCATGCCCCTTTTCACGCGAAAAAAAGCGGGTGCTCTTCTGTTTCTTTCTCTTTTTATTGTAGTCACCCTGGCTGCTTTGGGAGCGGAATGCGCCGAACCGGCGCCGAAGAACGACGTAACGCGGGCGGAATTCTTCCTGAAGAAGTTCGAGGACCGGGTGAACCGTTTCCGGGGGCAGGCCTTCCGCCTCGGATACGAGGATAACGAGGCCCTGAAGAGAATCAAGGATCTTAAGGAAAAATATCCCGACGATCCTGCCGTGGAGGATCTGTTCCAGAGAGGCCGCCTTGCCCTCATGAAGAGCAAGGGGGATTTTCTGGAGATCACGCCGGAGATGCTGGTTTTCCGGGAGAACGAGAAGAAACTCAAGCAGCTCTTCGGCGAAATAGCGGACAGGGAATGGAAGCAGTTCACCGAGGACATTCTCGCCGGGCCCACCGCCCTGCCGAAGGCCTTTCCCGCTCCCGACCGCAGCCAGGTCTCCATAGAGGATATCAAGGAAAGCTATGTCATCCTGGACGAGTTTGAATACCCGGCGAACCAATTCATCGACCTGGGGCGGGAGTTCGTCTCCGTGGGATCCGGAGCCAAAGGGTACTATTTCGTTGAGATTTCCAACAGGAACTGGCTCGGCCCTTACGAGGCTGTCAAACGGTACCGCCGCCTCATCAACCGGGACTTCCCGGAAGAGGGGAAGTGGACCCTTCTCGGACGTATCACCGGCATCGAGATGGTGATTCCCCAGGCGGAGAAGGTCAAGACCGTGGCCCCCCAGTGGGGGTGGGTGGTCACACCTGTGGCCCTGTACATCCCCGGTGTCACCTTTGCTTTCTACGATTCGGCAAATGAGCTGGGCGGCAGTTTTGCCGGGGAAGAACGGATGGAGGAGATCAAGGACCCCCTCTACACCGTGCGGTATGTCCCCCGGGATGTGGAGCCCGAACGGCTGGTTGAGATCTTCGCCGCTTCCGTGAAGGAAAAGAACTTCGAACTCTTCCTCGACTGCATCGACCCCGACAGGAAGAAGACCCGCACCGCCCAGTCCCTGATCCGCTATCACTGGGATCTCCATCTCGAAAGGTTTGCCACCTTCTATGTCCACATAACGACAGACGAAGCCAAAATAGACGTGATCAGGGGATTCGATACCGGAACGGGAGTGGAGGACTTCTTCCTTGACGAAGAGCAGAAGGAGAAGATCCGGGAAATTTCCGGAGAAGTAGTGGAGCAGGCCCTCGTAACCACCCGGGCGTGGGACGAGAGGGGCCGCCAGTACGGGTCGCCCAAGCCCCATTACCTTATCCGGAAAAACAAGGGGCGCTGGTACATCAACAACTACGAGCAGCCTTTCTAGCTGGTAAAGGCGGTGAAATCAATGAAACGCAGCATGTTTCCCAGGAAAATTGCGGTACTGCTCCTCATGGCAGTATTTTTCGCCGCCTGCCCCGGAATGAAGGCAGCCGCCCAGGAGCAGGAAACAAGAATGCCCACCTATGAGGAAGTCGCCGCCGAGGTGGAAAAGAGACTGCCCGATGCGGAGGAGAAAATCCTGGCGGGCGTGGCGGCGGTGGAGCAGCTTCTGAAGTCTTCAAAGACCGAGGCAGCGCAGATGACGGGAAAGTGGAACGAGATCCGGGAGCAGTCCTTTGCCTCTCCCGTTCTGAAGGAACTGGCCCAGCTCCGTCCCCTGCTGAAACTCGCCATCGACAGGAAGATTAATGAAGATATACGGATAGCGAGGGAGAACGTGGGCAAGAGTGCTCCTCCTGCTGCGGCACCCCCTGCTTCCGGGCAGTCAGGAATCACCCTCCCTATTGCCAGGGATATTCACAAGGACGCCGAAGAACTGCTCGGGTTCGCCCAGGAGATCCAGTCCGTCGGAGAAGCGGTAGCCTGGACGCTGAAGGTGAACCGGCACATCGAGTCCCTGGAGTTCGACATCGGGAATGCCCCGGCCCGGGTCGGCGCCTACGTGGACGACATGAAGTTCATGAGCGTCTCCCTGGTGGACATCCACAGGAAGGCAAACCAGGCTATTGAGGACTATTCGAAAACCCGGGGATCCCTTGCGGAGCTGAAGGGAGAGATGTCCAGGTATCTGATGCTGACGATGGGCATGAAGTACAGGACCCAGAATGCCGCCGTCAGCCTTGTGAACACAGCGAAGTACCTCGAGCCGGAGACCGGGTACGTCATTCCGGCGACGGAACTCAAGCGGATGGAAGTCCTGGCGGATTACTGGAAGGACGGAAAGAATCTCTACCCCCTGCTCCGGCAGGACATCGCGGACGGGGTCGCCCGGTGGGCTCCCCACCCGAAGGCGAAGTGGGCGAACTACCTGGAGTCGAAAAAAGAGTTCAACAAGGTCTACGCCCCGTTGCTGCAGGGGAATCTCTTCCAGGGGATTCCTCTCTTCGAGGGGAAGAAATATTCGGAGCTCTCCGGTGTAGTCCTTGATACGGAAATGACCCTCCGCAGCGTCATTGCCGTCATCGCCGGCGAGGAAAAGAATGTTGAGATCAGGCGAAGCGCGCTGGAGCAGGATAATGTCCTTACCAGGAAGGAACAGGAGGAGATCCGGAAGCTTGAGGCCGCGTATGGTCCGGAGCGGGAGAAATCCCTGCAGAATGCCGTGTACAAGGCCGCCGGAGGCTATGCCAAGGTCGTGGAACTGGAGCGGTTTCTCGAGAACTCTGACATGAAGGACGGTGCCTATGCAAAAGTGAAGGAGGAGCTGGACACTCTTGTGAAACGGAGGCACCCGGAGCAGAGGGCGGCGGATTCGGCCATGCAGACCTTCTACAAGCAGCTCCCGGAAGCCCAGAGACGGGTGGATGCCATCATAGCGGACCACGGAAAACGGAAGAAGGACCTCGGTCTTCAGCCGATGTTGAAAGAAGCGAAGCTGGCCAAAGAAAAACAGTTCGACACGCTCAAGCCGAGAAGCCAGTGGTGAGACTCAGTGAAGGAGGTTCAGCGCCATGTCAGGCAGGATCAGCGGGATGAGGACTCTTCTTTTTGCGACAGCCGCGTCCGTCATGGTCTGCGCTGCCGTTCTTCCCGCCTTACCACAGGAACAGGAGCGGTCCCTCGGGACCATCATGGACTACTATGACTCTCTCGTGAAGCAGGGAATGGACGGTGTCGGGAATCTCCTCAAATCCACCAGGCGTGAAAAGTCAGAGGTGGAAGGGGTATGGGACGACCTGAACGAGCGATTCATCTCCGTGTTTTCCAGAATCGGCCATTTCGAGTTCGACAGCCTCCTGAAAAAAGAGACGAGCGAGTCGGCGGCGAAAAAAGCCTCTGAGTGGTCCCACAGCATGATCCTCCTCATCCATGATCTTCAGGCCGTGGGTGAAGTGGTGGCATGGCAGAGACAGGTGAACAGGGAGATTTTTCAGAGGGAATTCGATATCGAAAAAGCGCCGAACCGACTCACCGGCTATATGGAAAGGCTGAAAGAAGACGGCCCGAGGCTTGAGGCGATTGCACGGGATCTGAAGAATGGACGGCTTTCGAGTGAAGAGATCCAAAAGTGCCTGAAAGAGGTGCAGTCCATAAGGATTACCGCGGAGAACGTCTCGGGAAGCATCGGACGCACCATAGGGTATCTTGGGGAGGACGTCACCCTGGAAAAGGAACCGGACAGGCGTATCGCCAAAATTCTTGAGGACTGGACTCAAATGAAGGAGCACCACCCCGACGTGGCTCCTGAACTGAGCGATACTCCCTTGAACTGGGTCCCTCTTGCAAAAAAACACTGGGAGAACCTCGGGAAGGCCAGGGAGGATTTCGACAAGGCATACAGCCCCTTCCTGGAAGGAAAAATCTTCAAGGATATTCCCGTGTTCCGGGACTACGAGTACAAGGATCTTTCCAGGCCCGCCGTCAGTCTCGAGATTGATCTGAAAACGGCCTTGGCGGCGATAGTGCAGAAAGAGAAGAGTGAATCGGAGCTCCGCAGGGCGATCGAACTGGACGAGGAACTCACCAGAAAGGAACGGGAGCGGATACGGAAGCTTGACGATTCGATTTCTCCGCAGAAATACCGGGAACTTTCCCTGGCACACTCAAGGGCAGCGGGAGGAATCAACAGAGTCCGGGAACTTCAGCTTCTCATGAGCCGTTTCCCCCTGGACCAGGTCGGTTCGCCGGAGTACAGGAGACTTTCGGAAGAATCTGCCCTCATCATGGATTTCAAACATCCGGAGCAGCTTGCGGTGGAAAGGAAAATCCGCGAGTTCGAGGCACTGAAAGAAAAGGTGTCAAGGGAAAGAGAAACAATAACAAACGAGCACCGGAACCGGAAAAAAAAGCTTGGACTGGCTCCCGAATGGTGAACGGACGACCGGGGCGGCCGAAAAAATGGATCCTGCACAGGGAAGGAACCCAACATAAGGAGGAGAAAACGTCATGAGCATCTTCGCGCGGGTTTCGGATATCTTCAAGGCGAACGTCAACGAAATGCTGGACAGGATGGAAGATCCGGAAAAGATGGTCAAGCAGATGATCATCGAAATGGAAGAGGCCCTCGTCAAGGCCACTTCCGGGCTGGCAAAGGCCATGGCCAACGAGCAGAGCCTCAGGAAGCAGCAGGGCCTGGCCATGACCCAGTCAAAGCAGTGGGAGGACAAGGCCGCCATGGCCCTCAAGGCGGGCAATGCGGACCTGGCGAAGCAGGCCCTCTCCAGGAAGATGATCTACGACGGCCAGGCGAAGCAGTATGACGCCATGGCGGCCCAGGCGTCGGGCACCACGACCCAGCTCAGGGGCCAGCTCGACAGCCTTAAAACGAAGCTTGACGAAGCCCGGATGAAGCAGGTCACCCTGGTGGCCCGGGCCCAGGCGGCGAAGACCCAGAAGGAATTTTCCACGGTGCTGGGGACGAACGTGGGACAGGGAGCCTTCGCCAAGTTCGACAAGATGGAAAAGAAGATCGAGGGAATGGAGGCGGAAGCCCAGGCCTTCTCCGAGCTCTCCTGCGATGCGGCTGCCGATGACCCCTTCAGGGACATGGAAAAAGACATTCAGCTCGAGGCCGAGATGGCGAAGCTCATGGAAAAAATGAATGCGGGCGGTGGGGCGGGTGCATAAGTTTCCGGTGCTCAGGGACGGAGTGAACGAGCCTCTGCTCGAGGACGTGCGGAAAAAAGTGGACGGCTACCTGGCGGAGCTTTTCGACAAGGATGATCTTATGAAGGTGGACGGACTTGTTTCCATTTCCTTCGGGAGCGCCACGATCCAGGTGACCGTCAATCCCTGGCATTCAGAGAACGTCCTGGTCAAGGTCTTTTCCTATCTCGCGGACAACGTGGACCCGGACAGGGTCTCCTCGGAATTCATGAGACTGAACTCGGATCTCCCCCTCGGTGCCTTCTCCCTGACCTTCGACAACACGGTCATGCTCTCCTGTTCCCTGCCTGGGGCGAGCCTCGACAAAAACGAGCTTCTCGGCGCTCTGCAGACCGTGACGGCCTATGCGGACCAGTATGACGACATTCTGAAGGAGATGTACCGGTAGTCCTAATCTGACCAAAGGAGGGGACTGAATGAACATGTTTGCACTTGCGGCCGGAGGGCTGCTGGCGGCGGGAGGGGCCTATCTCGCCTTCGTCCAGAAGAAAAAAACCGAGGGTGTGCTCACGGAACTTAAGTTCATGAAAGCCACCCCGCTGCAGGAACTTCACGGAACGTGGAAGTCCCTGTGCGACGAGGGCATGGGGGACGGTTTCCAGGATTTCATCGAGACCAACGGAGCCGCCGCCACTGACGGAGAGCTCATCGCTCCCTACAGCGGCCAGCCCTGTGCGTACTACGAGGCTACCGTCCTGAGGGAATTCGAGAAGCAGGAAACGACCACCGACAAGGACGGCAAGGTGAGGACAAACAGGACGAGGGGATCGGAGACTGTCTCGTCCCAGAAGAGCCCCTCTCCTCTCTATGTCACCGACGGCGGCGTGAGAGTGGGCATAGACCTGGACGGGGCCACCCTCCACCTCAAGGACGGCGCCGACAGGTTTGAACCCTATGAAAGCAACAAAACCTACACCTTCTTCGGGGTCCAGTTCTCGTCCCCCTCCGGAGTCCGGACTCTCGGCTTCAAGTACAGGGAAAAAATCATCCCCCTGGGTCACCATCTGTACGTGGCGGGGGAGGCCAGGCAGTCGGCGGGAAACCTGCGCATCGGCAAGCCGTCGGAAAAAGGAAAGCCCTTCATCGTCTCGGTGAAGTCGGAGGAAGAAGTGACTGCGGGTGTGGAAGGCAAGGCCAAGACCCAGTTTTACATCGGCATCGTTCTTGTGGTGATCGGCCTGGCCATAGCCCTGTTCGTGAAATAGCGAAAGAAGGAGGAACGAAAAAATGAAGGGAAGACTGTTACCGGCACTTTTGGCACTACTGTTTGTTCTCGCGGTTTCCGCGGCTGCGTTCGGGGCGGATCCGAAGTATGTGAAAAGCTCCACCTTCGGCCCGAAGATCACCGACGGGGTGACCGTCGAATTCCTTCAGATGGTCCGGGACGACCCCGACATCAAGAAGGGCAAGCCTCTCCGCCTCGGGGGAGCTGTCACCGACGACGACCTGAAAAAAGTCGCCTCCCTCGCTGATGTCCTGACAGGACTCCTTATGGAGCGAACAGACCAGGTGACCGATCTTTCCCCCCTGTCGGTTCTCTCCGGCCTGACGTACCTGAAACTTGACAGCCTCAAGGGGATCAAGACCCTTGCCCCCCTCGGGGCCCTTGTGAAGCTGAAGGAGCTGGAAATCCGGCAGGTGGAGTATCCCGATCTCGATTTCCTGGCCGGCATGAACGACCTGGAGTCCCTGGTCTTCTTCATGCAGCCCAAGACTATCGAAGACATTTCTCCCCTGAAGGGGAAGGCGAAGCTGAAGAGACTTCACCTCTATTCGGCGCCCGTGACGGATATCTCTGTTCTGGCGGAGCTCACCGAAATCGAAGACCTTAGCCTCTACATGATCAAGGCTGACGACCTGTCGCCCATAGGCGGGCTGACGAAGCTGAAGAGACTGAGTCTGTACGCAATTCCCGCCAAGGATATGTCCCCCGTGGAAAACCTCACTGAACTTCGCTACATCTGGGTTTACGCCACGAAGTTCGAGGACTATTCGCCCCTGAAGAAACTCACGAAGCTCGAGGAGCTGCACGGCGGCCTCTCCAAGCTGGAAACCCTGGAGTACGTGGAGTTCATGCCGAAGCTCAAGATAGTGAAGATGCTCCGGGAGGACATCATCGACGTGTCGCCCCTGGCGAAATGCCCGGATCTCACCGAGGTTGTCCTGGAGTCCATTACCGGTCCCGTGGACCTTGCCGTCTTCGCCGGCCATAAGAAGCTGACCGCCCTGGACGTGGAGGGATGCAAGGTGCTCAACCCCGAAGCGATCACGGCGCTGCCCAGGCTCCAGAGGCTCGATCTCCAGAAAACGGAGGGTGTGTCCGATTTCTCCATTTTCAAGGATCTTCCGAAGCTTCAATATATCTACGCGAAGGAGGGGCAGTTCCCTGACGAGCAGATCGCACCCTACGGAAAGATTGCGATCATCCAGAAATAGGCCGGAAGGGGGGAGAGGGTCTCTCTTCCCCCGGCTGCCTGTTTCGTGAGGGGGAATGATAGTCATGGCAGTGCGTTTTCCCGCAAATCCGGAGAAGGGGAGCACCGGGGGAAGCGCGAGAAGGAAAGGCCCTTCGAAGGAGGAACTGCGGATCAGGCTGCAGCTCGCTCCCTTCAGCCTGACGAAAAAGGAGACGGAGATCACGCTGCTTCTTCTGGAGGGGCTCAAGAGAGAGGAAATCCTTGAGAACTGCGAGATTACGAACAATACGCTCAAGACCCATATCCGCCAGATCTACAGGAAGCTCAGCGTCACCGGAAGAGGTGACATACCGGCAAAAATAGGATTGGCGTGACAGCGGCTCAATGGTGGAGTAATGTAATGCCACCCCGGATTGTCCGGGGAAAAAGAACCGGAAGAACCGCAGACGGTCTTCCGGGCTCCCAAGGAGGAGATTTCCATGAAAAAAAGGTTTTCCGTTCTATTCCTTTCCCTGGTCCTGGTGGCGTTCATTGCGGCGCCGGGTTGGACGGGCACCCTCGACGCTCTGCCCCAGTGGCCGGACTCGGCCATGTACGGAGTGGTCAACCTCGAGAAGCCCAATGAATTCGTCCAGCGTCTGGTGGATTCTTACCTGTTCAAGGTAGTCACGGCACTCGACCCGGAAATCAAGATGGCGGAGGAGTGGCTCCGTCAGTTCCCCGTCACCTCCGCTTCCGTGGCGGTGGGTTACGGCGAGAAGGGATTCTCCCTGCAGGGGGCGATCCGTTTCACCGACGCAAAGAAGGACATTCTCGCCCGGATGGCCGAAGGCAAGGGAGAGGAAGGGGACGTTGACGCCCTCATCAACAGCCCCGTCCCCGGAGAGCTGATCCTCGCCCCCTTTGAAGGTTCCACCTACGCCGTGATCAGCGGCGGCATGGCCCTCGTTCTCGCCTCGGTTGAACAGGACATGATCCTTGTGGGGTTCACACCCGAGGACATTGCGGCCGTCAGGGAAGCACTGAACGACGGCGGCAAGCGGATGAAGCTCGACAGGAGACTTCCCCAGGGAAGCTTCTTCTTTTTCCACGACAACGGCATGGTAGCCTCCGAGCTCCAGGCCGAATCGGGCGGGGTCCTGAAGGACCCCGTGGGGAACCTCCTGGCCGAGCTGGGCATCAACGCTTCAGACAAGGGATTCGATTTTTCCGTGTTCACCAATTTCGCGAAGGTGTTTTCCCTCGCGGCCGACACGCCGTCCCAGCCTCTGACGAAGGACGACCGCATCCTGCTCGGCGGCGGAAAGCCCTGGTTTACCCTTGTGGGCAGGCCCTTCATCGAGAAAAAGCACTTCCAGATTCTTCGGGAAGCCGCCGCCGGCGGAGACGCCTATGCGGCTCAGGCTGTCCAGTTCCTGGACGCGGCTCAGCAGTTCGGCCTTGACGAGGATGCCATCCTGAAGATCCTCAAGACCGTGGGCATGGTTTTCGGCGGCCGGACGAAGCTTTTCGGCAGCCCTCTTCCCGGGGGATACTTCTACCTTTCAGGTGAAACGAAGGAAGTCCACCTGCTGCTGCCTCTGATGGAAATGGCGGCACGGGAAAGCGGCATGCCCTTCGAGCCCGTGACGAAGGCAGGATGGACCGCTTTCTATGCACTGAAAGACCCCGTGGATTTCGTCATGGGCATCAAAGACGGCATTCTCCTGGCGGGTTTCCTCAGCCCCGAGACTTTCGATGCCGCCCCAGAGCTTTCCGACCGCATGAAGGCCCTGTACGGTGACGACAAGCTCCAGGGGTTCCTTCATTTCGACGCGAAAGTGCTCCGGGACATTATTCTCTCCCTTCTCAACCCGGACGGCCCCTGGGCGGCCTTCATCTCCCAGGAATCGGACATGGTCGAGGGGATCCCCTACATCCTCGAAGGCCTGAAAGGAGCCCAGGAATTCCGTTCGCTGGACATCCTCGCCTCCGACATGGAACGGGCGGACTTCACCATTGTGACTGAAGCGGCGAAACAGGAAGACATCGATGCCATCTCCGCCATGGCCGCGAAATGGAGTGCCATGGGAGCGGAGGAGCAGAAAAAACCGTGACGGAAAGGGGCTGACGTGAGGGCTCCGGAGGCGTACGCCTCCGGAGCCCTCTTACGAAAAAGAGCCCAAGGGGGTGAGATGGCTGTGAAAAAGACTGGTTCACTGCTGTTTTCAGTATGTTTTGCCTGGATACTCCTGTGGGGGGCATCCCCCCTTTCGGCCCAGGAGCGCATAGTGCGTTTCGACGTGGAAGCGGAGATCGGCACTGACGCTTCGCTGACCGTCACGGAGCGCATCGCCGTTGTGGCGGAGGGGAAGGATATCCGGAGAGGAATCATCCGGTCCATTCTCACCGATTTCACCGACAGCGAAGGAAGGGTGCGGCGGGCTCCCCTGGACCTCGTCTCCGCACTTCTCGACGGAAAACCGACCCAGGCCCAGGTGAGCCGCGCAGGCGAACGGATGGAGTTCCGCCTCGGCGATCCCGACGTTCTGCTGCCCTTCGGCGAGCACGTCTTCACCATTACGTATACGACCGCCGGGCAGCTCGGATTTTTCGAGGGGCATGACGAACTCTACTGGAATGCCACAGGGAACGACTGGTCCTTTGTCATTGAAAAGGCGTCCTTTCGGCTGAAACTGCCCGGAAGGGAATTCGGCGAGGGGTTTTCGGCCGTGGAATTCTACACCGGAAGGACCGGGGAGAAGGGGCAGGATGCCCGGCCGTTTCCCGACGGGACCGTGGAATCCGCTGTCCCCTTTGCACCAGGAGAGGGGCTCACCGTCGTCTATTCCTGGCCCAAGGGAATCATCGTCCAGCCTTCCGAGCCTGCACCCATACTTGAACGATGGGGCCGTTCCCCCTACCGGGCGGTCCATCTTGCCATGCCGGTCGTTCTCCTGGCAGTCATGCTCCTTTTCTGGATCCGGTGGGGAAAGGATCCCGCACCCAGACCCGTCATTCCTCTCTTTTCCCCTCCTGCCGGAGTGGAGGCGGGCTTTGCCCGGTATGTCCGCACCATGATGACCGACGACAAGTCTTTTGCCGCCATGATCCTCGGCATGGCCGTCAGGGGAATCCTGGCGATAGAGGAAACCACCCTCGCCGGGGAAGCGGCGAAACGGGCCGGGACGCTGCCCTCGGGGGCAGGCACGGCCCTGAAGCTCCTCGTAAAGCTTGCGGGGACGTCCTACCGGCTGAAGCTGAACCGGGAGAAGCTTGCCGGAGCACGACTGACGGAAGACGAACGAAGGCTCGCCGATGACCTCTTCGGCTCCACCCGCACGGAAATTCATCTTTCGAGCGCCGACAGGCCGGCCATCCAGGACGCCTTCCGCCGTCTCGGCCTCGGTTTCCGCGAACGGGGCAGGCCGCTGCTGAAGACAAACCTGGGGAAATGGATCGCCGGCGTGGTTCTTTTCGAACTCTACGCCGTGCTCATGCTGATCCTCATGATTCTTTCCGGAGAACCCCGGTTCGAGCCCATTCTTGCACTCCTTTCCGGTCCCTTCCTCCTTCTTCCCCTCGCCCTTCCTCTTCCTTCGGGCAAGGGGAGCTTCATCGCCAAATTTTTCGTCCGGGTCTTTTTCCCCGGCATTTTTCTGTTTGTCGTGGCCGGTGCCGGTCTTGCCGGAGCGTCAAGCGGCCTGGACGTGGATCTCCTGTCTCTTCCGGGGCCCTTCCTATGCGTGGGAGTGCTGCTGGTGTTCAAGCCCCTTATGAGGGTCAGGACGGAAGAAGGGGCCAGGCTCAACGAAAGCATCGAGGGCCTGCGGATGTTCATCACGACGGCGGAGAAACACCGCCTCGAAATGCCGGCCCCGCCGGAGGAAACGCCCCAGCTCTTCGAGACCCTCCTTCCATACGCCTTTGCCCTGGACGCCGCGGAAACATGGGCGAACCGCTTTCAAAACGTGCTCGCCGCGGCCAATTACACGCCCTCGTGGTATAGGGGCGACCTTAATACCTTTACCACTGTCGCCGGTGTGGCGGCGTTCACGTCAGGATTCTCCGGTGCCGTTTCCTCGGGGACACGGTCGTCCGGCAGCGGCGGAAGTGGCTCATCGGGCGGCGGAGGCGGAGGCGGAGGCGGCCGGGGATGGTAGCTGCCCGCCGGTGATGACGAAAGGGAGGAATCTGATAATGAAAAGAAATCATTGCAGGGTCTGCTGCCTGATGGTCCTTTTGCTGTCCGCGGCCTGGGCAGTGCAGTGCGAAGGGGCTCTTCCCAGGACGGCCCTCGAGTTCGAGATGCGCTACCGGCAGGAGGGGACAACTCCCGAAGCGGCGGCGAAGCTCTTTTTCGACGGCATCTTCGCCTACATGGACAGGTCCACCCGGGCGGAGGGGCGGAAAATGCTCGCCCTCGCCATGGACGAACGGCCCGACTGGGACGGACGGGCCATCATGAAACTCTTCGCTGACAGGATGAAAAGCCCGAAGACCGCCCATATCTTCAGGAGCTACGCCAGGGGGGCCGTGCCCGAGAACGGGTACGCCATGGACCCGGACAATTACGAACTGGTGATCGAACGGGCCGTGGAGGGTCACCCGAAGGGGCTTCAGCTCTACCTCAGGAGCGGCGGTGCGGACTATCCCCGGGTGATTTACATGAAAGAGATCAACGGCTTCTGGTTCATCGCCGACGGAAGCACTGTCAAGGTGGAAGTCCGCCCGCCGAGGAAATAGAAACGGAAGAAATGTCGCCGGGAACATCCCGGCCGAAAGGAGGACGGAATTATGAAACGAAGGGCCCGGCTCGCCGCGGCAATCCTTGTGGTTCTCACGGCTGTTCCCCTCTTCGCCGCCGCCGCGGCTGAAAATTACGAATGGCCGAAGGCGGGTTTCGTCACCGGATCGAGGGTCAACCTGCGGAGCGGCCCCTCCACCTCGGCGAAGGTCGTGGGGCAGTTCGGCCACGACTACGAAACAGGGGAACTCGTGGTGACCGGAAAAGAGGAAACGGGTGAGGCGTTTCCGTGGTACCGGGTGGTCTCCCACCAGCTCGGCGAAGGGTGGATCTACGGCAAGTTTCTTTTCGTCGAGGAGACGGACAGCACGGTCCGGCGCTACGCCATGAAAATCCGGGATGATTTCGGCATCTCCCCTGCACTGGCGGTGAAAATGTACGGCGAACCAATGAAGCGGGAGGAACGAAAGGTGAAGCTTCCCGATTTCAATACCACGGTTCATATCGTGGACCTTTTCTTCCACGGCCACAACGCCGCATACTGGAACGGCGCCCTCCAGTCGGTGGATATCCCCGCGGGCTTCATGGGCTTCGGAGACATCGTCATGGGCATGGATGCCGGCGAGGCTCTCTCCCAGCTTGGGGCACCCTCGGAAAAGGAGTCCCCGGTGCGTTATTTTTACATCCACGAACGGGATGAAATCGAAATCCGGTTCGACAGGGACCCGGCGGAGGGTGGGGGCAGGGTGACCGGTCTCCACTACCGCAGGGTCGTCTACGAATGACAGGGGAGGAAAATGCGATGAGAACGGGGGCCCTATGCGTCCTTCTGGTGCTCTGCTTCTGCGGCGCGGCCTGGGGAGTGGTCCATCCGCTGGACGGGGAGATCGATAAGTGCATGAACGACGATCCCAGCACCCAGGGGACCATTCAGTGCGCGAATATGGGGAAGAAAAAATGGGACGGCGAACTCAACCGGGCCTATAACGAACTCATGAAACTTCTGCCGAAGGAAGGACAGTCACTTCTCCGGACTGCCCAGAGAGCGTGGATCCCCTGGAGAGAGAGTGAGTACAAGCTCCTTGGCGGGGTTTATCTCACAATTTACAACAACCTCGACGGGGGGACCATGTGGCTTGTAGCCAACGCCATCGCCGAGATGGACGTGGTGAGGGGGAGGGCCTTGGAGCTGGTCGCCTACATAGAAGAGCTCAGGGCCGGAAAACCCTTCTTCCCCGGGGAGTATCCGAAGGGGCAGACTGAGGAGCAGCTGGCTGCTGCCATGAAGGTCAAGAACGACCATAAAAAACTCGGCCAGGCCTTCGGCTCCAACGGCGAAGTCATTGCCGCCGAGGCCCTGCAGTCCTGGGAGGACTTCCGGAACAAGGAAGCCGCCTTCATGACCTGGTTCTACGGGAAAACCGCCGACAAGGCCTTCCTCCTTCACGCCCGGATGCTGAAGAACACCGCCCGGCTCAGGAAACTCGAAGGGCTCTACGACGACCTGAAATCCGGCGGCCTGCAGGAATCTCCGTCCGGGGAGAGCGCAAAGAAACCCGGAGGAGGAAAGGAACCCTTTGTCGGAGACCGGAGCCTGTACCGCCCTTCCCAGGGAACATGCGATTTCGGAGCGTATATCATCGACCCAGATCCCAAGGGAACCAACGTGCGGGAGACCCCGAACGGAAAAGTGACCGCCGTCCTGCCCCACCAGCCCGATGACCCCGCCCTCATCATGGTGAAGGTCACGGGGCACAGGGATAAATGGCTTTCGGTGGTTCTCCACGACGGAGCGAAGGGATGGGTTTTCAGCGAACTGGTGGGAATGAGTCTCCGCAACTATGCGCCGGGCTCCGTGGCCGTACTGAGAACACGGCCCGACGGAAATGCTCCCGCCGTGGGCGACATCTTCGGCGACGAGGAAGTGACGGTTCTCGGAGGCGAAGGGGAGTGGGCCCTCGTCCGGTACAGGCACCCGAAAGGCCATGAGTTTATCGGCTGGCTGGACCCGGAGAAGCAGTGCGACAATCCCTACACTACATGTCCATGAGACGCCTGACGGGCATGGCCTGCCTGGCCGCCGGAGCGGCCCTGCTGGCGTGGATGGTCTTCGAATATTTTTTCCTGGTTTTTCTCGCCGGGAAGCTTCTTCCCGGAGCAGGCCTTTCGGCCTGGCTTGCGGGTTTCGGCCGGGCGCTTCTCTCCCTGCCGGGAGCGGCGGCTCTTTCCCTTGCGGCGGCTGGGTGTTTCCTGATCACAAAGGGACGAAACAGCGAAAGGAGGAACGATTCATGAGACTTTTTGCGGCTCTTTGCATCATTATCGCAAGTCTGGCAGTCTTGCCCGGGATTTCTTTCGGTGCTGACGTCAAGGCCCTGCTATCCGAGGCGAACGCCCTGTTCAGAAGCGCGGACAAGGACTTCATGTCAGGAAAAATGGACAGCGCCTGGGAATCCGTCACCAAAGCGAAAGAAACAATAACGGCGGCGAAGGAGGCCGATCCGTCAAACAGCCAGGTGACATCCCTGGAGAAACGGATCGACCAGCTTGCGGTAAAAATAGAAAAGCGGAGGGGAAGCTCGTCCCAGGCCGCCCCGGCAGGAAAGCCCGCTTCGCCCGCAGCGGCTCCGAAGCGGCTTCCGGCGACGGCAGGACGGTATCTGATGGAGGCTGACAGGGCCCTGAAGCGGGCTGAAACCATTCTTGGGCCTGACCGGGACAAGCAGGACCCTGCACGGCTGCCCGCAAGGGTGCGGGAGGCCCTGGCCCCGGCGGAAGAAAATCTCGGAAAACTGCTGGCCGAATACCCGGACTTCAGCGACCATCCGGACGTAACCCCGAAGGTCGAACGGCTGGAAGCGGCCTGGAAGGAGCTCAATGCCCTGGAAAGCGCTGCATCGGCTTCAAAGGGAGCGGAGGAGGCCGCCCGGGCGGAACGGGAGAAGATGAGCGGGGAGTGGCTGAAAAAACTCCGGCCTTTCGTCGCCTCGAAGTCAAGAATGGATGACGCTCCTTACCTGGATCCCGAGAAGGAAATGGTTTCCTATGCCGGCTTCGACATCAGTGCCGAGGAACTTGCCCGGAGGCACAGGATTCACGGTGAGGCTGCCGCGGCCCTGGAAGAGTACAGGAATGCTGGAGTGAAGGAACCCCTGGAGCTCCTCGCCGAAACGGCGAAGGAAATTGAGCGGAGGCTCGGTGAATTTTCGGCAAGCCTGGAAGGCCTCGGAAGAACCGCCCTGGACGAGGCGAAGTCCCAGCTTGAATGGGGCAGGGCGTTCACTGCCGAAAACCTCCCGAAGGCCGAGCGGGGCGAAGATTTCAATATCCTTTCACGGGACGTTCTGCTGAGGATACAGAATTCTCTCGACCAGGCCGCCGTCTTCCTTCCGAAGGACGATCCCGACCTTGTCGAAACCCGCACGGGCTTTGCCCGGCTGGAGGAGGAGGGAACCCTTCTCCGGGAGAAGCGGGTGGAAAAAACCCGCCTGCTGTCGGAAAAATTCGGCGGATCCGAGGGTGAGGCAATCCGTGAGGCCGTTGCCGCCGCAATCAGGTCCGAGCACCCCGGCGCTGAGGTTCTCCGGGTGAACATCGTCTCTCCGGCCTGGAAAGAGGAATGGCGTTTCCAGGAGGGGGCGGACAGGGTGCTCCGGCTCACTGCTACCCGCCAGGTGACGGTTCAGGCGGCAGTGAAGAAGAGCGACGGGGTCTTCATGCTGACCCTGGGAGCCTACAGCCCGAAAAACCCGGACTGGACCTGGGGACCCGTGAAGGGATACGTGATGTTCTCCGACAAAATGCTCGAGGAGAACGTGAATAAATGAGGTTCGGGAGCGGTAAGGGGTGAAGGATCCCCTGTCCGCATCCTCCCTTCTTGAAAAATGAGGCTGATGTTGACTTTTCCCTTTTCAGGGGAGATAGTTTTCTCGTTTCCGGAAGCAGGTTTTTCTATGCAGCAACGACTTGTAGCCTAGTATTTGAAGCGAGGCCCCATGATCGCACGTGAGGTTCTGCCGAAAGAAAACGGCGAGACGGTACGGGATTGGGCGTTCCGCACCATTCTTCACGACCTGGTGAGCCTCGTTCTTCCTCCAGGCTCCGCCGTGTCGGAGAATGACGTGGCTTCCCCGCTTGGCAGCAGCCGGACTCCCGTGAGGGAAAACTTCATCCGACTGGTCCAGGACGGCTTGCTGGACGTGTACCCCCAGAAGGGGACCTACCGTTTCCCTGGTGGACGAGCAGAGGGTGGAGGAAGGGGGGGGATATGAGGTTGTGCCTGGAAACACATACCATGGAACTTGCCTGCGAGGTCCGCTCGTCCGAAGATCCGGCAGCCCTTGAGGCAAACCTCCAGCTCCGGCGCTTTGCCATCGGCGACAGGGACGCGACTCGTTTTTTCTCCCTGGACGAGGATTTCAACAGGCTCGTGTTCGCCGCCTGCGGCAAGGAGAGAATCCGGGAGCCCATCGGCGAAGATGAGTTCCCAGTTCGACAGGGTGCGGGTGCTCAGCCTCTCCGCCACCTGCGGGGAGAAGGTTTTCTCCCCGCACTCCTTTCTCCTTGACGTGATAGAGAAAAGGGATCACTGGAAGGCCCGCGAAGCGGTGAACGAGCACCTGACCAAGTGAACTACGATCTCGGGAAACTCCGCAGAGAGTATCTTTCCTACTTCAGGACCACTCAGGGGAGGTGAGGAACGAAAGCCTTCCGTATCCTTCAACATCCGCGCTCGGACGTACCCCGGCAATACGGCGGGGGAAGGCAGGAATCGGTTACTGAAAGGAGAAAAATCAGATGAAAAGAATTGCACTTCTTGTTGCGGCGGCACTTCTTGTTTCTGTTGTTTTCGCGACCGGCGCTTTTGCCGAGAAGAAGCCTGAATACACTCTCAAGCTCGGCCATCTTGCCAATACGGAGCACACCTGGCACAAGGGATCGTTGAAGTTCGCCGAACTTGTCGAGCAGAAGACCGACGGCAGGGTCAAGGTCCAGGTGTTCCCCAACGAACAGCTCGGCAAGGAAATGGAAGTCATCGGCAACATCCAGTCCGGGATCGTCGACATGCTCATCACCGGCGAGTCCATGATGAACTGGGCTCCCCTGTGCGGCCTCATCGCGGTTCCCTACATGATCAGGGACTCGGCCCACATGGAGAAGATCGTCGAGGGCGAAGTGGGACAGGCCATTGAGAAGGAAGTCATCGAAAAGGTCCGTCTCCGTCCCGTGGCGTGGTTCGAACGGGGAGCCAGGAACCTCACGTCCAACAGGGAGATCAGGAAGCCGGAGGACCTGAACGGACTGAAGGTCCGAGTTCCCAACGTGCCTCTTTTCGTGGCCACCTGGGAAGCCCTCGGCGCCAAGCCCACGCCCATGGCCTTCTCCGAGGTGTTCACCTCCCTGCAGCAGGGCATCATCGACGCGCAGGAGAACCCCTATGACCTGATCAAGAGCGCCAGCTTCTTCGAGGTCCAGAAGTTCGTCAACAAGACCGAGCACGTCCGCGGCTGGATCTACCTCGTCATCGGCGAGGACAGGTTCCAGAGCATGCCCAAAGACATCCAGACGGCAATTCTCGAGGCGGGCAAGGAGGCTCAGGCCTACGAGCGCGGGCTGTTCAGGGCCGAGCAGGACCAGCTGGTTCAGGACCTCAAGGACAAGGGAATGACCTTCGTCGAGGTTGACAAGGACGCCTTCAGGAAGATCGCCGAGCCGGCGGTCCTGAAGTTTCTTTCTCCTGAACTTCAGGAGATGTACAAGAAGATCGTTGCCATCCAGTAATATCCGGGACTGCCCCGGGGCCTTCTTCCTGAACGGTCCCGGGGCCGTTATCCCTGGCGGGAGATGAGGAAAGGCAGACATGAGAAAACTTTGGTCGCTCTTCGGTCGCGTGCTTGAGCTCGGCTCCATCCTTTCATTCCTCGGCCTGGTGGGGGTGGTGCTCCTTCAGGTGTACGCCCGGCTCTTTCTGCCGAAGTCCCCTCACTGGACCGAAGAGGCGTCACGCTTCCTCTTCATCTACACGGTGAGTTTCGCATCGGGACTCGCCATCCGGGAGAAAGCCTTCGTCAACGTGGACGTGTTCACGAACATGCTGCCGAAGCCTGTGCAGAGGTGGCTCCAGATCCTGCTCGACCTTCTTGTCGCGGGGTTCATGGCCGTAGTGTTCTATTATTCGCTGAAGAACCTGGGTATCGGCAGAATGCAGACATCCGCGTCTCTCCGGATTCCCATGCACTACATTTTCGCGTCCATGTCGATTCTGTCGGGAACGGTGGTCCTGTACTCCCTGGCCTCGGTCGTCCGGGACGTGCGCCTTGCAGCGGGGGGAGGGGACTGAAATGGTGGCCGCACTCTTTATCGTATTCCTGGTGCTCCTTTTTCTGGGGCTTCCCATAGCCTTCTGCCTGGGGATTTCATCCCTGGTCTACCTGTGGACGATGGGCATCCCGCTCATAGTGATACCGCAGAAAATGTATTCGGGCATCGACGTCTTTGTCCTGCTGTGTATTCCCGGCTTCATCCTCGCGGGCAACCTCATGAACCGGGGCGGCATTTCCGACAGGATCATCCGGTTCTGCAACGCCCTCGTGGGGCACATCCAGGGAGGGCTGGCCCAGGCCAATATCGTGGCTTCCATGATCTTCGCCGGCATTTCGGGAACGGCGGTGGCGGACACGGCAAGCCTCGGCGCCATCCTTATCCCCGCCATGAAAAAGGAAGGCTACGACGCCGATTTCTCCTGCGCGGTCACGGCGGCGTCGTCCACCATCGGGCCCATCATCCCTCCCAGTATGCCGATGATCATCGCCGGAACGCTGACGGGCCTATCGGTGGGGAGGCTCTTCATCGCCGGCGCCGTCCCGGGACTGCTTCTCGGCGTCGGGCTCATGATCGTGGCCTATTTCATCTCGAAAAAGAGAAACTACCCCAAGGGCGAAAAGGTGCCCCGCCGTTTGCTCCTCAGGGAGTTTTTCGGCGCTTTCTGGGCTCTCATGCTCACCGTGCTCATCCTCTACGGCATCGTCGGCGGCTTTTTCAGCCCGACCGAGGCGGCCATGGTGGCCTGTCTCTATGCGGTGGTGGTCGGCATGTTCGTCTACAGGGACCTCTCTTTCCGGGAGCTTCCCGGGCTGATTCTCGAGGCCTCGATCACCACGGCGTCCATCATCGTGCTGGTGGGGCTCGCCAACCTTTTTGCGTGGATCCTCACCAGCGAACAGATTCCCCAGATGGTGGCGGATTTTCTCCTGGGGATAACGAAGAACAAGTTCCTTATCATCCTGATGATCAATTTGCTGCTTCTCTTCGTGGGGACCTTCATGGAGACCATCGCGGCGCTGCTCACCCTCTTCCCGACGCTGCTGGCGGTGGCCCTCCAGGTGGGGATCGACCCGATCCACTTTTCCATGATCGCCGTGCTGAACCTCATGATCGGCCTCACCACGCCTCCCGTGGGGGTGTGCCTCTTCGTGGCCTCGAGCATCGGCAAGATTTCCATCAGCAGGATTTCGAGGGCGAACATGCCCTTCCTCGCGGTGAGCATTTTCGTGCTCCTTCTGGTTTCTTACATTCCCGCCCTGTCCACGTGGCTTCCCAACCTGCTGTTCAGCAGGTAGAAGTTCAGGGGATTTCGGCGCAAAATCAAGAGGAAAGTGAGAAACGTCATAGAACCATGATAATGTCTTCCCGACGGTAGGGGAAAGCGACCCCGTCACCATTGACAAAATCAGGCAGATCCCTGTTGTCCTGGGGATCGTCAGCGCACTGTACGATGTTCCGCCGGGCGAGACCCGGCCCCCTGGAGAAACTGCGGAACCTCAGGGCGGTGGGGAAAAAGGGTTTTGTCCTCTCCGCCATAGAGACACCCCTTCCTGAAAGGGAAACGGGGAGAAGGGGCGGACGAACAGGGGGGAACCAGCCCGGTTCCCCCCTGTTCTTATCCGAGATACTTGCGAAGAGTGTTCCTCACAGCGCCCGGTCCGGCGATCATCTCGGCGAAATAGCCTTCGATCTTCTCGCCGAGTCCGACCTCGTACAGGTCCACGGTGAAGATCCCCCGGTCGGAGAGTATGGGGCGGAGAACACCCTTCGCTGATGACGGTTCTCCGAGGCGGACCGCAGCGAGATGGGGTCTGAGGGTTTCCAGGAGAGGATCGGGGCTCAGGGCCATCTCTTCTCCCCGGTCGTTCAGCCCCATGAGATACCGGCACCAGGCGGCCAGGGTCAGGGGAATGAAGGTCAGGTCTGCCGGGTCCAGCCCTTCCCTGTCCCTGTAGGCCCTGATGGTGCCGCCGAACCGGATGCCCACCTTCTGGGACGTGTCCATGGCGATTCTCTGGGGGGTGTCGGGGATGTTCGGGTTGGGGAGCCGCTCCTCGATGACCTCCCTGAGGAAGTCGAGAGGATGGATGATGCCCGGATCTTCCGCCACGGGAATTCCCTCGACATAGCCGATTTTTTCCACCAGCCGCTTCAGGTCGGGATCCTTCATTTCGTCGGCGATGAGGGTGTATCCCAGCAGGCAGCCGAAGACCGCCAGGGCTGTATGGAGGGGATTCAGGCATGTCCCAACCTTCATTCTCTCCACCCTGTCCACAGTGAGTCTGTCGGTGAAGTAGGCTCCCGCACGCTCCAGGGGCGGCCTCCCGTTCGGGAAGCTGTCCTCGATCACGAGGTATTCGGACCGCTCGGCGTTCACGAAGGGGGCGATGAAGGCATGCTTTTCGGTGTGGAGGGTGTCCCCGGTTCCGAGTCCCAGGGCGTTGAGCCGGTTTCGTACCCTATCCGAAGGACGGGGGGTGATCTTGTCGATCATGGTCCAGGGGAAGGACACCTTCGGCGATTCCGTGAGCCACCGCACGAACGTCTCTTCCACGAGGCCGTTCTCGGCCCATCCGCGGGCAATTTCCCCCAGGGATTCTTTCAGTTTGTCCCCGTTGCGGGCACAGTTGTCCATGCTCACGAAGGCAAGGGGAAATGCGCCGGCCCTGAAGCGGGCATAGGCGAGGGCCGCCGTCTTCGACATAACATGCCCGGGCGATGCAGGCCCCTTTTCCAGGTCCGCGGCGATTTCGGGAGAAAGTTCTCCCGAAGAGGTTCTCAGGCTGTAGCCCTTTTCCGTGATGGTGAAGCTGACCATTTGCAGGGAGGGCGCACGGAAAATCTCCTGAAGGCGTTCCCAGTCCTTTTCGCAGGCGGGGTCTCCCGCGAGGGTGACGCAGATGCTTGCCACCACCGTCATGTCCAGCCTTCCGTCCGGTTCCATGATGACCGCCAGGCTCAGGTTGTCGAAGGGGGCGTACATGGTTCCGATGGTCTGCCAGTCGTAGGTTTTTACGGCGATGATGCCGGTTTTCGCCCATCCGGCATCAAGCAGTTTCTGCTGCATCAGTGCGGGAAACACCCGGAAGATGTTTCCTGCACCGAAATGGACCCATTCCGGTGTTTTTTCCGTTTCCCGGACCATTTCGTCGATATCGAAGGCCGGAAGGGCAATGCCCGCCTTCTTCCAGGCTTCGGCATCCATGAGTCCCTCCCTGTTCAGTTTCAGCATGCATAATCCCCCGTTCTTTATGGAATTCCTGCAAAAAATACCCTGGTTTTGCAGAACATTATACCTTTTTCCCTGTAGAATGGGCTGTGCTTCCTGGGGTTTCATGTGTGCCTTGCCCCTGAAGAGTAAAGGGCGAAAACCAGGAGACGGTCGGGAATACACGGAGCCGGCGGTAAAAAAGTTCCGGTGCGCCGTGAATGTTTGCGTGCTGCGGTGAAAGGGAGGAATCACGATGAAGCTGCTCGAAATGAACACACTGGATTTTCAGGAGTACATGGGGAAAAACGATGCCGTTATCATCCCGAGCGGGGCGTACGAGATCTGGGGCCCTCACCTTCCGGTGGGGGCGGACACCATTATCGCCGAAGAAATGGCATTTCGCCTGGGCGACAGGATGGGATGGCTGGTAGGGCCAACGGTTCCTGTGGGGGATTCTCTTTTCTCCTGGGGGCCGGGGGCTGTGACGGCCCGCCCGGACAGTTTCAGGGACTATCTTGAGGATATCTGCATGAGTCTCGTGAAACACGGAATGAAACGATTCTGCTTTTTGAATCCCCATGTCGGGAATGTGCCCCTTATCAGCCAAGTAGCCGCGAAGCTCAAAATCGAGCAGGGTGCTCTTTGCTGCCTGTTTGACTGGTGGAGGTTCATTCAGCCCCTCTGTTCGGAAGAGAAGATACTTGACTCCGACGGCATCATGTCCCACGGCCATGCGAGCGAGGCTGGAACATCCCTGTTCCTGTACCTGCGGCCGGATCTTGTCAGGACGGACAGACTGATCAGAACGGAGCCGAAGAAAGTCAATGCTGTGGGTCGGCGAAGTTTTGGAGAAACAGAAACAAATCTATGCTGCGCTGGATGTCTCACCTCCAGACTCGTTATGAGTGAGCGGGAATCCAGGAAGAAAAAGAAGCCACTGATGAACTGCAATCAGTGGCTTCTTTTTATTTTTACCAACACGTTAAATAAACGCCTTGGCAGATTCGCAGGCTCCTTCTTTTTTCAGAGCGGACACGGTCCTGTGCGGCGTGGAGACCGGGGGTTACCGAACGATTTCGTTCACCCAGCGGTCCACCAGGCGCATCCTGTGTTCCCCTGACCATTCGATGTCAAGATCGAGCAGCTTCACGCCGATCATGTCGAGGGACGGGTTACGGAGCTTCACCTTCGGATGGGTGGGAATGAGGTGTATTTTCTTTTCCTCGTAGATACGCTGCATTGCAGGGCCAGCAGCCCAGTCGAGAAATTTTTTCCCGAGCCCGGGGTTTTTTGCGCCCTTTATGAGCCCCATCGCTTCAACACCGTAGACGACACCTTCAGCAGGATAGCTGATGACTACGTCGTAGCCCATCTGTTGCATTTCGAGGGCATCCACAAGGAAGAAGATGCCGCCTGCGGCCTGTTCCCTGGAGATGGGCAACGCTCCGCCGGCCCCGCTCTTGGTGTACTGTTGCACGTTGGAATCCAGTTTTTTCTGGTATGCGTAGGCTTCATCCTCGCCCATGGCCAGCACGAGGCTGAAAAGGCGGGAGACGGCCGTTCCCGATGTCCTGGCATCCGCCATGATGAGCCCGTTTTTAAATACGGGGTTCAGGAGCTCCGCCCATGATGCCGGAGCCTGCAGTCCATGCTTCTTCAAAAAGTTTCCGTTGAACATGAAGCACAGCGGATTGACGGCAACCCCTGTCCAGAATCCTTCGGGATCACGGAACCTGGAAGGGATTTCCTCGGCTCCCCTGGGCACGTAGGGATCGAATATGCCCTCTTTTTTCCCCGCGACGAAGGCATCGGCTATGCCGCCGAAAAAAACATCCACCTGCGGATTGTTTTTCTCCGCTATAAGCCGTGCCAGCACCTCGCCGGAAGGAAAACGGAGGAAATTCACCTTCACGCCCGTCTCCCGCGTAAAGGCATCGAAGATTTCCGTCGCATACCGTTCGGACCAGATAGTGTACACGTTGAGTGTCTCCGCAGCAGGGGCAGGAGATGCACACAGCGGTGCCGCCGCGGCAAGAAGCACTGAAACAAACCGGGAAAACCTCTTTTTTGCAGTCATGGTCTTCAACCTCCCCTGTATTACTGTCAGATCAATGCTATATCTTTTTTCGCTGGGTTCCATATCCAGTCTGCCTGGAAAAGGCTCCCTTCTGGAATGCTCTGTTTTTTCGGAAAAAGGACCGGGCTCATGGTAGAATGTTCGCAAGGGACGGCGTTCTATGACGTTCCCCTTTCCCGGAAAGGGAAACTCGATTCGCAGTAATGGAGCAATCTCTCAGGAAGGAGTCGATGCAAAAAAATGGCGAAGACGTTCATGAGCGAGACAAAATCGGAGGGCGGAGACGCGGTGGAGTTTGATTACATTCTTTCCCCCTCGATAGCGGGTTTCCTTTGCCCTCTTGTTGTTCCGGCCCTGGTGTTTCTTGCGCCCTTTATCCTTGTGAGCATTTTCCCGAACATGCTCACCGGGATCGGGCTGAACGTGGGAAAATGGACGCTTCTCATGTGGGGCCTCCTGCTGACGGCGGCCAACGTGGGGATCCAGGAAATCCGGCGCAGGAGCAAGAAACTCAAGCTTCATATTGATTATATTGTCTTTACCCAGGGCATCCTGTTCACCTCCATGGAGAAAATTTTCATTCAGGACATCAAAACCACGGAGCTGACGAAGAACATTTTCGAGCGGATCTTCAATCTCGGGACGATCAAGATCGCAACTGCCGGAACCGACAGTTACGAGATCGAGATCAAGGGCTTTTCCAACCCTGACGAGATCGTAAAGTACATATCGGTCCACCGGAAGGAAGGGGAGTAGCCTCCGTGGCCGCAGTTCCCGGGAAGGAGCGCCGCTGAAAATGACGGCATTTTTTACCGCATTTCTCGGAATGAATGTGCCCGCCTTTGTCCTCATGGGATGGGACAAGCTGACGGCAAAAGCGTCGGTCCGGCGCGTACCTGAGAACATCCTTCCTCTCGCCGCCCTGATGGGCGGAAGAGGCGGTACATTCCCGGAAATGAAGCTGTTCCGCCACAAGATGCGGCACCCCTGGTTTTCCTTGAGGAGGTGAAGGGAGAATGATCCGCGGCGGACAGCTTTTTCGAAGCGGAGGCACCGGTCATGGACCTTCCCCGAAGAGATCCCGGAACGCATTTTTACTGCCGGCCCTCCTGGCCCTGTCCGGCCTGTTCCTTTCGCCCGCCGCGGCCGCCGAACAGTCGTGGGCTCCGTTCATCGACGGGGTTCGGGGTCCTGGGGATAAACTCTACATTCTCACCTCGGAAAAGGGAGGTCTCTTTGTTTCCGACAACGGAGGCAGGCGCTGGAAAAACCTGGGCGGCAGTCTTCCTTCTTCCCATTTCTTTTCCCTGGCAGTTTCTTCTGAAGGCTCCCTCTTTCTCGCGGCCTACGACGAACTTCTCACGTCCCCCGACGGCGGAAATTCCTGGAGATCCATGAAGGGCGGCGGCAGGGTCAAACAATTTCTCCCCTCCTCAGGGGGTACCTGCGTCGCTGTTTTCTGGGACTCGGGCATCCACTGGACGGCCGCGGAAAATTTCGTGATGGCGAAGGCGGAGGGCGAGGATGGTACTTTCCTTGTGGCGGACCTTGAAGACGAAGGAAAGGGCCATCTCCGGGCCGCCGTTTTCGGGAGGGGTATCCTCTTCTCCGGTGACGGAGGAAGGACCTGGAGCCTTGATAAACCTGGGCCGGCGAACATCTTCCCACTCGTCCTCGCCCGCAGTTCCGTCACCGGGACGGTCTTCACCGGAACCCTCGAAGGCGGAGTCTTCCGGAAGGAGGAGGGGGGAGAGTGGCAGCCAGGAGGAGAAGGTCTTCCGCCCCTGTGTACCGTCCAGGCCCTTGCCGCTGACGAACAGGGCGTGCTCTGGGCCGGGACCCACAAGCAGGGGCTTTTCGTCTCCTCCGACGACGGAAGAACCTGGAGCTCCTTTCCTGTCGGGGACGAAAAAGAGATGTCTGTCACCGTCCTCGTTCCTTTCAAAAAGGGTGTCCTCGCGGGAACCTCCGCGGGCAGTCTCTTCCTGGCAGACCGGGAGAGTTTCGGGGTCACCGGGCTTCTTCCCTCCGATCCCGTGGTGGGACTGGCCCGTGAAGGCGGCCGTCTTCTCGCCCTTACCCGGTCCGGAGGGCTTTTCGCCTCTTCTGACGGAGGAAACCGCTGGGTCCGCCGGGGAAGCGCGGGAAGCGGGGCGGTCTTTCTCGCAGCGGTTCCCGGCGGGGACCTGTTCGCAGGGACTGACAGAAACATCCTTCTTTCCCGGGACGGAGGCCTTTCCTGGACGGAAATACCCCTTCCCGCCGAAAGGGCTTTCACGTCCCTGGCATGGACGTCGGCGGGAGGATTTCTCGCGGGAACTGCGGGAGAGGGGCTGTACCGGTCTCCGGACGGCTATGAATGGCAGAAGGTGGAGGATGTGGACGGGGAGTATGTTTTTTCCCTCCAGTCACCCGACGGGACGGTCATGGCTGCCGGTACGGACAGGGGGTTTTCCGTCTCCCTGGACGGAGGCCTGACCTGGAGGAATATTTACGTGATCCGCGGGATCAGCTCCCTGGCCTTCGACAATGACGGGAAGCTCTGGGGAGTGTCAAGGACCGGGCTGTGGAATGTCTCCCTTCCTGAAGGGGAGACGGAAGAGGCGAAGATTGACGGTTTCAGCTGGTCGCCTTTCGAATATCTGACGGAAATTTTCCCCGCCGAAGGGAAGGGGCTTCTCGCCGTCGCCCGGGAGAGGGTGGTGCGGCTTGTTCCCGGGGAGTCTCCGGGGCGCTTTTCCCTTCGGGAGACAAACCTGTCCAACACCCGTGTTCTGGCCTGCCTTCCGATTCCCGGCGGCGGAACGCTGATCGGAACCCCCGCAGGGTTTTTCCGGCGGGCAGGCGGCGAGGCCCCTTGGACGGAAGTGGAGCTGCCGTGAAGGGTGCGGGGAAAGAAAAGGGACGGATCCAATGAAAGAGCTGTACAGAAGGCTCGGAACGCTGTGCCTCCTCTTCCTTGCCATCGTAATGTTTTTTGGCCCGAGGAACGGTGTCCTTGTGCGCCTGTATTCCGTGGACATGGGGAAGGAGTACCGTTCCCAGTACAGCCCGAACCAGGGGCTGTACGGTGCCCAGGCGGCGGGAGGCCGGTTTATCCGGTCGGTCACGCCCTTCCGTACCATCGCCGGCTTTATCGATTCAAAAACGGACAAACGCCTCCTGACCGTGGAAGGTGAACTCTGGCCCGGGATTTTTGCCGGGGCCGCAGCGCCGCCCGGGTCCCCCCCGACGGCCTGGAGGGAAGCCGGGGGGACCTCCAGGAAAAGCCTCTATTTCCACGAAGAGGAGGAGCCCATCACTTCTCTTTTTCCCGGAATGGCCGAAAAGGGAGAGACCTTTGCCTACCTGAAGTACTCTTTCTCCGACGGCCCCAGGTTTCTCGCCCTGACCGCGGAGGGCCCGGGCACGGCCCTGGACAACGGCGCCCCCCAGAGACTGGTCCGGCCGTACCGTTCCCTCGCCCCGTGGCCCCTTCTCCTGGGAACGCTGTTCTACCTGTTCCTCCCCCGGAGAAAATTTCCGGCCGGCGCTATCCTGTACCCCAGGTGGTCCGCGGTCATCCTTCCCGATGTTCTCTCCTTCGCCATGACGGGGTTCTTCTTCGGGCTTCCCCTGGTTTTGGGCGTTCATATCTTCGACCAGGCCGCATTCCTTGATTTCGGGAACGGCAGCGCCTGGTTCACCCTGGTCTTCTGGGCCTTAGGGCTGATCTTCGCCTCTATCCTGTACCGGACGGCGAAGTACGCTTCCTTCGCCCTGCAAATTACCCCCGGTGAACTGTTCCTGACCGTCCTCGGAAAGGACCGCCGCATCGCCTTCTCCGACATCGCTTCCGCCGGTTTCGTGGACTACAGGCCTCCGAAGTGGCTGCGGACCGTCATGTTCATCGCGGGCCTCGCCGACTGGCGCCTGATGGGGCAGGCGCTCCTGCTGTCCGGGAGAACGGACTGGGGGATCGAGTTCTTTTTCAGAAACGGCGGATCCGAGCGGTTCCTGTGTTCGAACATTCCGGGGGCCGGGAGGCTTTTCGATGCCCTCCGCCTTCACAAAGTGCCCCTGTCGGAAGAGCTTCAGCGGGCTGCGGAAGGGACAACGGGCGGACCCGGACCGGAAGAAGAGATCTGAGTTTTTTTATAAAGGCGGTGAAAAAATGAAAACTGTACTGCGCCGAATTTTTGAGGAAGCATCTGCCCGCCGGGCCTGTCGTTTCCTTGTCCTGGCAGGCCTGGTTGCGTGCCTTTCCGCCGTGAAGCCGGGAGGATCGGAAGCCGTGGGACCCCCTTCCAACGAAGAGCTTCACCGCCGGATAGCCGTGCTGGAGCAGGCCCTTTCCCTCCGGAACGAGGGCCGTCGCATGGAGGCGGAGGGTAATGTCCCGGGGGCAATGGAGGCCTACTGGAAAAGTTTCGTCCTCTACCCCGACCCGCTGCTGGAGGCACAAGCTCTCTCCTTCCGCCCCGACCTCAAACCTCTGAAAGACCGGATAGCCTCTCTCGAACGCCTTCTTGCGGCAGGGAAAACCGGAAAAGAGGCTGCTTCGCCGCCTCCGGCGGTTTCAACGGCAAGGAGGGATTCCGCCGGGCAGGACAAGGCCGACTGGAGAATCTATCCCGACCTCGGGGAGGAAAAGAAGGCCATTGAGGAGACCTTCGGACGATTTCGGAAGGCCCTGAAGGAAGGAAATGTCGAAGGGGCGGTCCGGTGTGTCGACGAAAGCCGCCGGGAGGTCTTCGCCGCCCTTTTCGGGCAGAAGCCGGAGGCCATGCCCTCATTCGCGGAACTCCTCGATGGAGCGGAGATGAGCTTTCTGAGCTCGCCGGAGAATGCCGATCCCCGAAGCAAGAGCACGATGCGGACCTCCGAGTACGCTGTGGACGTAGGGGGATTCACCTTCTACGTGCAGTGGGTCAAGGTGGACGGACAATGGGTCCTTTTCGACTTTTAACCCCGCGGAAGGAGGGACGGAGAGATGATTTCCATCGAAGGTTTTTTTAGAAAAAGCATACTCGCGCTGACCGCTGTCCTCGTTTTTTGCGGTACGCCTGCCCATGGCTGGAGCCAGCATCCCCACCGCCAGATCAACCTGGAAGCGGTGAAGCTCTTTCTCTCCCAGGCAGGGGGCAAGGAAAAATTCACCATGGGCCCCTTCTCCGGAAAAGGGCTCTCGGAGCCCCTCCGGGGCCTTGCCGTGACCAGCTCTTCCCTGCTTCCGTCAGATTTTGTTTCCGCGGAGGCGAACCTTTCCGCCCAGTCGTGGATCATCAACGGAGGAGACTGGGCGGACGAGCCTAACCTGTACTCTTCCGTGAGGCATTTCTACGACCCCCTCGCCCTGTCCGGGGTGTCGTACCTGACAGACCAGAGCGAAGCTCACGGTCTGTACGACAGCCCCGCCATCGATGCGAGAACATGGGGGCTCAGTCATCCCGACAACCCCTTCAGCTTTTTCGTTGCCCTGTCGGCCTACAAGGCGGCCCTCGAGGTCAGGGACGACCTCCCCATTCCCCCGGCTTTGAATTCCCTCCATTTCAAGACGTCCCTGAGCCTTGCCCCGAAAGACCATGACGACCTCAGGAGCCTGCAGCTCGCCAGGGCATACCGGGCCCTGGGGGAATCGATGCACATGCTCGGGGACATGACCCAGCCTGCCCATGTCCGAAACGACTCCCACCCGGCCGACGAGCCCATAGAAGCGGCCACCTTCAGCGAGCATGTCCGGCGGGCGGCGGCGGCCCCCTTCGTCGATTCGAGAATCCGCCCCTTTATCGCAAGCGCGGGAGGAAGGCTCCGGACCCCGGAGGAACTTTTCCGCCAGGTGGCGTCCTTCGTGAACAGGACGTTCTATTCTCTGGACACTATCTACGACAAGAAATCGAATGTCCCGCCGAACAACCGGCAGAAGGGATACCCCTCCCCCCAGCTGAGGGACCTGGCGGTGGAAAAAAAGAAGATCCCGGGATTTTCCACGGAAAGGGAAGTCCGGAGATTCTACGGCGTGTTCGACGGAGTGCGGGCGGCCATGATCCAGGACCGTCTCAGTTTCCACTGGTTCGACCCCAATCAGTCCTTCCTGTCGGATTTCGAAGGAGCCAAGGAAAAAGCGGGAAGAGCCACGGCAGCCGTATTGAGAAGGCTCGGTCCCTTCCAGATTCCCCACGCCTTCGCCGCAGAGCAGGGGAGAATTCTCCTGCCCGTGGCCATCCATGCCTGCGCCGACCTAATGAATCTTTTCTACCCCACCCTGGAGCTGAAGGCTGAATTCGAGGAGATGGAGTCCGAGATGGAGGGAGTCGATCCCCGGGCCACCCCGGTACGGATCATTGAGGTGACGGCTTCCATGAAGCACCACGTCGAGAAGGATCTCGCCTGGAAAGCCGAAGGTCTGACCATTCAATATTCCGGTCCTGCCCTGCTCGTGGTGCGGGAGAAGGACAAAACGGTCTACGAGAGAAAAATCCTCTTCGTGAAGGGCGAGCCGAAGCAGATCGAGACTGCGGGCGGAAAAATGGAGGAAGCTCCCGTCCGGCTGTTTGCAGCGGGAACCGCAGGGCCTCTCAGCGAGGAGGAACTTTTCTACGAGATCAAGCCCGGACAGGAGGCTTTTTTGAGGATAGAGGCGGGAAGCCGGGTCTTCGAAAGCGATGCCTGGAAAGAGGAAGAAGTCGGGGTTACGATCCTTCCTCCCCGTACCCTTGTGCTGGAGCTGATCGACGATGCCTCTGAGACGGAGCACGAATTCGAGGCGGCGGCCGAACCGAAGAAACCCCACCTGTTCGAGTGGAATTTCGGCGACGGAACCCCGGTTGTGGAGGACCGGAAAGGGCCGGGAGAGAATTCCGTCATGCGGCACCGTTATACCGGCCTCAAGCCGGGGGATTCCTTCAGCCCGGCCGTACGGCTTCTGGACGAAAAAGGCAGGGTCCTCGCGGAGGACTCCGTCTCCGTCAAGGTGCTCAAGGGGGAAAAACGGCACTTCTTCGAGAACCGCACCTTCTGGATGACCGGTTCTCCTCTCGGGAATGACCCGACGGTTGTCCTTCCCACCGTCCCCCTGGTCCTTTCACCGTCGATTTCGGGCATCGACGGCGAGATCCCCCCGGACAGTCCGGAGGGCAAGCGGCTGGCCGAGCTTACCGAAGGCGTTGCAAATGCCGGGGACTACATCAAGGAACAGATGGCAAAGGAAATGGCGAAAATGGGCATCAGTCTGAGCGACGCCCAGATGGCCGAGGCACTGAAGCAGAGCCTTGCCCTGGCGGGACTTGGCGGCCGGGACGAACCGGTCCTGAGGCGACCGGTACTGGGAAGCGGCCGGCAGCATGAAGGCCGCCCCGTAACCCTGTCGCTCGCCGTCTCCATCGGCGCCATACCCCCGATCCGCCTGTACATGCGGGACGAAAAGGAGCAGCCTGAACAGGTGGAGGCCCGGATAGCTGTCCGGCACTGGTTCTTCACCACGGGGGCCCAGTCAAGCCCCATTGTCCAGGGAAACGGCGGATCCGCCTCCGTTTCCTGGACGCCGGAAAAGGGAAAGACCCCCGAGTCCTTCGCGATGGACCTGGTGGTGTTCTACTCCCTGGAGTTTTTCAAAAGAACCGGTGAACCCTGGGGCAACGACGGCGCTCCCCTCAGGTACGAGAATATGTCCGTATCGTTCCCTGTGGGTGTGTACTTCTGCCCGGTGAAGTGACGGAGGTGCCCGGGGAATGTATATCAAGCTGAGAAGGAGGAAGTTATCGATGAGCTGTTTTCTTTCACCCGTTTTTCACTGTCTCTTCAGGATGAAAAAAGGCCGGGTGGCCTTCCGCCCGGGAATTCTCATGGTCTCTATTGTTCTTGTGCCGCTCCTTGCCGGGGTTCTTCCGGCGCCGGCAGCCGAAGTTCCTTCCCCTGGGGATGTCCCCCCGGGAATGGCTCTCCGGTGGGTTCCTCCCTTTTACATCACCGTTCCTTCGGACTGGAAGCCCATGATGGACGGGGAAGATATGGGCTTCTACACCGGGGCCCATCCCGATGCCATGGACGACCCCTCCATGGCGGACCTTCCCCTGGTGGCTATCAGCGTGACCCGGCAGAAGGCCCGGAAGGGCGGCGGATACAGGGCCTTTTTCGAGGAAATGGAACGAAGCCTGGGGAAGGATAAAACGAAAAATTTCACGTCTAAAGAAGAAGAAATCACCATCGGGTCCCGCCCGGCGGTATACTATTCCCTTTCCGCCGACGTCGAGATGCGGGGGAAGACGCAGAAAGCGGAGATGAACCTCGTGGTCGCCAAGGAGCCCGATGCGGAGGGCAAACACATTCTCGTGATGATCGCCGGCAAGTCGGCGTCCATCGAGAAGTACCGGGACGTGATAAAAACCATGCTCTCCTCGGCCCGGGAAGGCGTCCCCCCGCTGGAGAAGAGTCTTTCGTTCCTCTTCGGTGCGACCGATACGAGTTTCCGCCATTCCGAGGGGCCTTTCGTTGCAGCCGACGGAACGGTGGCTCTCCTCGACAGGTTCGGCAAAAGGATCCGCCTTTTCGATGCTTCGGGAACCCTTCTGGACGAATGGGGAGAGAAGGGAAAGGGTGAGGACGGAACATTCGCCTGGCCGACGGTCATTGCCTTTGCCCCGGACGGGTCCCTCTACGTGGCCGACGAGGGGTATTCTGTGGACGCGAATATCCAGCGTTTTTCCCGAAAAGGAGAATTCCTGGGAAAGATAAAGGCGGACAAGAAAACTCTCGGGGAGAAGGGTCTATATAAACCATGGTTCCTCGCCGTTACGGAAACGGGAAAAATTGTCGCCGCAGGATCGAAAGAAGGCAAGGACGGAAAGCCGAGACTCCTGGTTTTTTCACCTGAAGGGGAGCTGCTTCTCTCCCGGGATATGAAGATCGAAGGTCCCATGGCGCTCCTTCCCGGGGAAAAACTTGTTATAGCCGAACATCAGGCGGATAACGACCGAGCCGACATATTCTCGGTGTATGACCTGGAAGGGAACCTTCTCAAAGAATGGCCCCTGTGGGGGAGCGACCTGCCGGCCCTCCCCGGGGAGAAAGAGATCTATTTCCAGGTGGAGTACCTTGGGGCGGACGCGGAAGGACGGGTGTACGCCTACGACGATTCCGAGGAAGGAATATGGATCTATGGGCCGGACGGCAGGTTTCTCCAGGTTCTTCCTGTCAGGAGGACTTTCGGCATAATGGAGGGTATGGCCGTTCTGCCCGACGGCGATGTGCTCGTCAAGGACCGTCCCAGCGGATACGCGCCCGGAGTGCCGTCGGTGCACAGGATGAAAAATGCATGGCCGGCGAGAGTTCCTGAACAGCCGAGACAGGAAACCCCGTCCGTCCAGCCTCCCTCGGATGTTCCTCCTCAGGGGGAGGAGACTCCTCCTGAAGTTTCGCAAACCGATCCCGATGAAAAAAGCCTTGAAAACGAACTTGCCCGTCTGAAGGAAGCTCTCCGGCTGCGCGAGGAGGCGGCGGCCCTCGAAAAGGAGGGGAACCGGGCCGGTGCTGCGGCAAAATACAGGGAGAGCCTCGCCTTCCACGATGACCCCGAGGTGAAAGACTACGCCGAGGGGCTCGAACGTATGGTCGCAGCCTCTGTCTCCGCTCTACCGAAGGAGACTGCTCCCTTCGAAGACGTAACCGGCAGAGATGCCCGGCGGCAGGCTGAAACCCTCTGGAAGGAGGCGGGCGACCTCCAGCAGGCGAAAAAGTACGAGGAGGCCCTGGCCCTGTACCGCAAGGGGCTGGAGCTCTCCCCTGACAGAACGGTAAGCGATCATGTCGCCAAGCTCGAGGCATTCATGCCCAAGGCGAAGGCCAGTGCCGAGGAAATCTGGAAGCAGGCGGGGCAGCTCCAGAACGCGAAGAAGTACGGCGAGGCCCTGAAGAAATACAAGGAAGGGCTTGACATTTACCACAACAAGGTTGTGGAGGAGCATGTCGGAAAACTGGAGGCCTTCATCGCCCGGCAGAAAAAATAGAAGCCGATCCGGAAATTTCACGGAAATCGATGCGCACACGGAGGCGGACGTTCCCGAAGGGGCGTCCGCCTCCGTGTGCGGGAAGGGTATGGTTTCGCTCTCCCGGGGGTTGAAAAAAAAGCGTTTCGGTGGTATATGAATATATGAACAAGTGCGCATATATTCATATAAGGAGAAGAGCCATGAACCAATTGATCCAGGATGAATCCATGCAGAACGGTCTTTCCCGCGTCTCGACGGAGATGCCTCCCGACGAGATGCTCTACGAGCTTGCCGACCTGTTCCGGGTCTTCGGCGACACCACGAGGATCAAGATACTCTGTGCTCTTTCCGTTTCCGATCTCTGCGTGGCGGACATAGCGGCGCTGCTCTCCATGAACCAGTCGGCCATTTCCCACCAGCTCAGGGTGCTCAAGCAGGCCCGCCTGGTGCGGGTCGCCCGGAAGGGACGGTCGTCCATCTACGGTCTCGACGACGACCACGTGAGAACCATCTTCGAGCAGGGCTTCCGGCACGTCCGCCACAGCGCCTCAGGGGAGGAAGACGTCCATGGCTGACGGTGCCGGTGAAATCCGCCTCTCCCTCGAAGGGCTGAGCTGCACCCAGTGTTCGGCGAAAATTGAGAAAGCCGTGGCTGTCCTGCCCGGGGTTTCGTCGGCAACCATCGACCTCGTCACAGGAAGGATGAGGGTTTCTCTCGAAGATCAGCGGCCTTCGGCTGAACTCATCTCCAGCATCCGGACCGTCGTGTCGTCCATCGAGCCGGGGGTGGTGGTCTCGGAAGAACGCCTTCCGGAAGGGGCGTCCTCCCCGCCGAAGGGAGACGTGATCCGTCTTTCCGCCGGAGCCCTGCTCTGGCTGGCCGCCCTCTTCCTGCCCCTCGGAGATACGGTCCGGATCCTTCTGTACACAGCGGCCTACCTGACGGCGGGAATCAAGGTCCTCCGTACCGTGGCGGGAAACATCCGCCGGGGGGCCTTTTTCGACGAGTTCTTTCTCATGACCGCCGCTACCGGCGGTGCCTTCGCCATCGGCGAGTTCTCGGAAGCGGTGGCGGTGATGCTGTTTTACGAAACGGGAGAGCTGGTACAGTCCCTTGCCGTGGAGAGGTCCCGCCGTTCCATCCTGTCGCTTCTTGACATCCGTCCCGACCGGGCGACGGTGCTCGAAGAGGGGGAGTGGAAATCGGTCAGGGCGGAGAACGTCGCGGCCGGGAGCATGCTTCTCGTGAAGCCGGGGGAGCGGGTTCCCCTCGACGGAAAGGTGCTTGAGGGGACATCCTCCCTGGATACTTCCTCCCTGACGGGAGAATCGGTTCCCCGGGACGTGTCGGAGGGGAGCGAAGTGCTCGCCGGGACCGTCAACCTCGGCGGCACCCTCACGGTGATAGTGCTCCGCCCCTTCGGAGAAACCACCCTTTCCAAAGGTCTTCGTCTGATCGAAGAGGCCCGGGAGCGAAAGGCCCCCACAGAGCGGTTCATCACGTCCTTTGCCGGGTGGTACACCCCTTCGGTGGTCGTCCTGGCCGCCCTTCTCGCCCTGGTGCCTCCTCTCGCCGGTCTTGGAGGATTCCGGGACTGGGGGTACCGGGCACTGGTCTTCCTTGTGGTGTCCTGCCCCTGCGCCCTCGTGATCTCCGTTCCCCTCGCCCTGTTCGGCGGCATGGGCGCCGCGTCCCGGAGGGGAATCCTGCTGAAGGGAGGCAATGTGCTGGAGACCCTGGCTCGTACGAAGGCCGTCCTCTTCGACAAGACCGGCACCCTCACCATGGGGGTGTTCCGGGTGACGGAGGTCCATCCGTCCTTCTTCATGACCGGCCCTGAACTGCTCGAAACGGCGGCGGCGGCCGAACGTGGATCGAACCATCCCGTTGCCCGGGCTGTGGTTGCAGCGGCAGGGGAGGGTCCCGCCCTTCCCGTGGAGGAGTACCCCGGGCTGGGGGTCCGGCTGGTTCTCGATGGGGGCGAGATTCTCGCCGGGAATGCGGCCCTCCTGGAGCGGCACGGCGTTTCGGTCGATGGGGATCCCGGTACGAAGCCCGGAGCGGTGGTCCACGTGGCCCGGGATGGGCGGTACGCAGGCTTTCTCGTGGTGGAGGACACCCCCAGGGAACAGGCACGGGAAGCGGTGGACCGCCTGCGGAAGCTTGGGGTGAGCATCGTGGGCATGCTGTCGGGAGACCGGCCGGAGAACGCCGGAAAACTTGCCCGGGAGCTTGGCCTCGACTTCTGGGAAGGAGGGCTTCTTCCCGCCGACAAGCTTGATTCCTTCAGGCGAATCAGGGAGGAGGCAGGGGGAACAACCCTCTTCGTCGGCGACGGCATGAACGACGCTCCTCTTCTTGCCGCTGCCGACGCGGGCTTCGCCATGGGCGGTCTGGGGGCGGACGCCGCCATCGAGGCGGCCGACGGGGTGCTACTGCGGGACGATCCCCTGGGGGTGGCGGAGGGCATTGAAATCGCCCGGAGAACCCGGAGCATTGTCCGGCAGAATATCGCCTTCGCCCTGGGGGTAAAGGGGCTTGTGCTGGTCATGGGCGCCTTCGGCGTCGCCACCATGTGGGAAGCGGTTTTCGCCGACGTGGGGGTGGCCCTCCTCGCCACGCTGAACGCGGCAAGAATCCTCCGGACCGGAGTGTCCGGGAACGGCTGAGTTCCCTTCCCGGACGGGGAGGAGGCAACCGAAACAGGGGGCGGCCGGGAAGGCCGCCCCCTGTCGTCATTTCCTGTCCGCCAGGCCGGACTCCATGGGCTCGCTGTCCGATAGTGCGGCCTGCCTCCCATTCCGTGGTGACATTATCACTGTCTCGTAACACATTCCTGAATTTCCCCGTTGACAGATTAGACCGGATGGTCTAACCTGTCGGTCTAAACAGGAAAGGTGATGAGGTGCGCCGTGCGTTACGGACCCAGGAAGATTGATGATGAAAAAAGAGCGGCCCTCATCGAAGCCGCCATGGAGGAAATTGCCGCCAACGGCATCGACGGAGCCTCCTACAACAGGATTATCGAGCGGTCAGGCCTGAGCAAGGGTGTGGTCTACTACTATTTCGATAACAAGGATAGCCTCTATCTCACCGTTCTCGACGAGGTGGAGCGGCAGTTTCTCTCCTCGGTGGGAGAGCTGAAGATGCCCGAAACCAGGGAAGAGTTCTGGACAGCCTGCCGGCTGTATTACGAGAAGGCTGTACGCTACGGAGCCGGAAATCTCGGGATCGTCAAGGTCGTTCGGAACCTGATCGAACCCGGCACGGGAATGAAGGGGAGCCCCGAATTTCGGGAAAACTTCAGGAAGGTCGAGCGGTGGACCGCCAACCTTCTGAAGCGGGGCCAGGAGCTGGGAGCGATTCGAAAGGACGTGCCTCCGGATCTCCTCCGGAGTGTCCTCCAGGCCATGGGGCACACCATGGATTCCTGGCTTTTCGAAAATCTGGAGAAGGCCCCGGGAACCGTGTGCATTGAGAGATTTTTGGCCTTTGCGCTGGATATGTACGAGAGAATTTTGTCACCGGAAGGGACAGAGGAAGCATGCCAAAATCAATTTTTACAAGGCTGAATGTAGTGTTCTGGATCCTCCTGTTCTGTGCAGGGGGCGTCTTTATGGTGGTCAGGGTGCAGGCGAAGCTCCAGGAGACCGCCGCCGACGCGATTGCCATGGAACAGAAAGAGGAAGTGCCCGTTCCGGTCGATGTGATGCGGCTCTCCCGGCAGGACTGGGAAATATGGAGGAGCTACTACGGCCGGGTAAAGGCCGGAAAAAGCCAGACCGTCACGTCCTACGTGAAGGAAATCGTTCGGGAGGTCCACGTCCAGATAGGCGACAAAGTGAAGGCGGGGCAGGTGCTGCTGACCCTCTCCTCCCAGGATTACCTGGCTTCCGTCGCCGCCGACAGGGTGAGCTACGAGAAAGCTGTTCGGGACTATGAACGACTTTCCGAACTCTACAAGTCGGGCGGTGTTTCCAAGGACCAGGTGGAGCAGGCATTTTCGAGGATGAAGAGCGAGGAGGCGAAACTCCAGTCCTCCCAGTCCACCCTCGCCCGCACACAGATCCGGGCCAGCATTGACGGCATCGTGGCCGGCCGGTCCGTCGAACCGGGAGAAGTGGCCTCCGACGGGAAGCCCCTGCTGGTCATCATCGACCTTATGGACCTTGAGGCAGAGATCATGGTCTCCCGGAAGGACATCCTGAGCCTGAACAGGGAGACTCCCGTGGAAGTGCTGAGCGACGGGCAGAAGACCAGGTGCTCCATAAAGAGGATCAGCCCCGAGGCCGTCCAGGGATCGGGACTGTATCCCGTGGATGTCTGCCTGAACGGTCTCGACGTGCTTCCCGGAACCCACGTGGAGGCCCGTTTCCTTGTGGAGAAAAAGAAGGACCTGATCGTCATCCCCTCGGAAATCATCCAGAGAAGGGGAGACAAGGCCTATGTTTACGTGGTCGAGAACGAAAGGGCGAAGCTGAGGGAGATCGTTCCCGGCGAGGGGCAGAACGGCTCGGTTTCGATAGAAGCCGGCCTTTCGGAAGGAGACCTCGTGGTCGTCAGGGGGCATAACCTGCTGTCTGATAACGCTCTCGTCGTTGTGACGGGGGAGGCCGCCCCCGGAACGGAAGGCAAATAGCCATGGGCGGTCTTGTACGTTTCTGCATAAAACGCCCTGTTTTTACCTGGGCGATGGTGTTTGTGCTCGTCCTCCTCGGGGTAAGCAGCTACAACCAGCTTGCGGTGGCCCTGCTTCCCAAGGTGGACATTCCCATCGTGGTGATCCAGACCGTCTACGAGGGCGCCAGCCCCAACGAGATCGAGCAGCTGGTGACGAAGCCCCTGGAGGACGCCATTGCCGACCTCGAGGGACTGGACAAGATCACGAGCTACTCCGCGGAGAGCAACTCCTTCGTGGTCCTCGAAATGGAAGTGGACGTGAACGTCGATCAGGCCCTCGTGGACGTGTCCAACAAGGTGAAGTCAGCCCGGAACAAGCTTCCCGACGGCGTTGACGAGCCCATCTTCAGGAAGGTGGACATCAACGCCCAGCCCTTCATGGTCGTAGCCTTCACAAGCTCTCTTCCGGAGAAGGAAGCGAAAAAGATCATCGAGGACAACATTGTCCCCCGTCTTTCCCGGGTGGAGGGGGTCGGCCAGACCAACGTGACCGGCGGCCGGGACAGGGAGATCAGGATCCTGCTCGACCCCGTCTCCCTCAACGAATACCGGGTGAGCATCCAGACCCTGGCGGCGGCGGTGGCGGCAAACAACGTCACCAATCCTTCCGGGTACATCACCCAGGAGAAGGACGAAACGTGGCTTCGCCTCATCGGCGAATTCAACAGGGCCGACGAACTGGAGAACATCATGATCCCCACCGCATCGGGAAACCCCGTGCGGTTGAGGGACCTGGGAACGGTGGTGGATGGCGAGCAGGACGTGCGGTCCATCGCCCGGGTGAACGGAAATCCGGTGGTGCAGCTCCGGATCAGCGCCCGCCCCAATTCCGACGTGGTGAGGGCGGGAGAGCTGGTGAAGAAGGAGCTCGGCGCTCTCATGAAGACCATGCCGGACTTCACGGTGGAAATTCCCTTCGATGATACGAAGTTTATCGAGTCGTCGGTCAAGAACGTGCTCCGGGACATGGGATTCGGCATTCTCCTCACCGTGGTGGTGCTGTACCTGTTCCTCAAGCGTTTTTCGGCCACATTCATCGTCTCCGTGGCCATGCCCGTGGCGCTCTTCGCAACCTTCATGCCCCTGGTCATGCACGACTATTCCCTGAACATAATGAGTTCCCTGGGGCTTGCCATCTCCATGGGCGTCCTGGTGAACAACTCTATCCTCATCATCGAGAACATCTACCGCTTCCGGGACATGGGGTATTCCCCCGAGGAGGCGGCGGAAAAGGGAACGGTGGAAATATCCCTGTCGGTTATCGCCGGCACAGCCACGAACCTCGGGGTGTTCCTTCCCGTGGCCATCATGAGGGGAATCGCCGGTCAGTTCCTCGTCCAGTACGCCATGACCATCGTCTACGCCACCCTCTTCTCCCTTTGGGTTTCCCTGACGCTTACGCCCTCTATGGCGGCGAGAATCAAGCCTGACAAAGGTGTTCCCAGAATGGGGCGCATTCTCTGCGGATGGTGGGACTGGTTCTACTCGGGGTTCGAGGAGCTGTTCCTCTTCTTTCTGAGGCGGTGCCTTGCCCATCCGGTGATCACCGTCGTGATCTTCCTCGGGCTCACCTACGGCGCCTTCAGTATGGGAGGGCTTATCGGGTCAGAGATGATGCCCCGCACCGACAGCGGCGTCATGACGGTCGACATCACCCTGCCCAGCAACACCCCGGTATTCGTCACCCAGGACCGGGTGAAGGAGATCGAGAATCACATCCGGCAGACCCTTCCGTCGCTGGAATACGTTGTCTCAACAGTAGGCGCCTCCGGAAGAAACCAGGGGACCCACAAGGCGACCGTAGAAGCCTATTTCGCCGAAGATCCGGACCGTCCCTCCACCATGGAGATGGCGGACCGCATCCGTCCCTTCGTAAACGCCATGCCCGGCGTGGACGGGTCGGTCAGCGGATTCCGGAAGAACATGGGAGGCGGAAAGCCCATCCAGATTGTGGTCAAGGGGGAAGAGCTTGAAACCCTCTACCGGATCGCTGAGACCATACGGGACCGGATCCGTCATGTCCCCGGAATCGTGGATGCCGGTATCGACGTGGAAATGGGCAAGCCCGAGCTGCAGGTCCTGCCGGTGAGGTGGCGCCTCTCCCAGTTCGGCATCGACATGACCACCCTGTCCCACGTGATTTACGGCTACCTTGTCGGCATGGACGCGGGGAAATTCCGCCAGGGCGGCTTCGAATACGACATCAAGGCCAGGATCAGTCCGGACAAGGCGAAGGATATCTTCAAGGTCCAGGACCTGCCGATCATGACAACGTACGGCCTCATGCCCCTGAAGGAATTTGCCGATGTGCAGTGGAGGGACGGACCGACGGAAGTCGTCCGGGAGGACAGGCAGAAGGCGGTCACCGTCGAGGCCGACGCCCGCTACATCAGTGTCGGCGAGGCCACGGCCAATGCCCGTCAGGCCATAGCGGACCTTGATCTTCCCGAGGGGTACTCCATCGACTACGGAGGAGACGCCGAATTCATGGAGGAGACCTTCGGTGAGCTCGGCCGGGCGCTCTTCCTCGCCATAGGGCTGACGTTTATCATCATCGCGGCCATCCTCGAGTCATGGTTCTTCGCTTTCGTGATCATCCTCACGGTGCCCCTTTCCGCCCTGGGAGTCATTCCCTCCATGCTGCTGTCGGGGGTCGCCATCTCCATTTTCGCCCTTATCGGCCTGATCATGCTGGTGGGGCTGGTGGTGAACAACGCCATCGTGGTCATCGACTACGCAGAGACCCGAAGGAAAGATGAAGGTGAGCCGGCCGCCGTCGCCATCGAGAAGGCCTGCGCCATCCGTCTCAGAATGCTCTTCATGGCCATCTCCGCCGCCGTTATCTCCATGGTGCCCCTTGCCCTGGGAACGGGACAGGGCGGAGCCCTCCGGCAGCCCATCGCCTTCGTTGCCATCGGCGGTCTTGTCGCCGGAGGCATCATCGCACTGCTGGTCGTGCCCGCGGTTTACAAACTCTACTGGGGATTCCGCGAGCGGAGAGCCGCCAGGAAGAACCAGGCTGCCTCGCCCGAACCGGAATAGCAGTTTTTTTACCCCTCCCCCGGACGGGACGTATTTTGAAATGCTTGCTCCTTCTTGAGGAAGTGACCGAGATTCCCAGGGGCATTTTTCACCTGGGAGCGGAAGGTCAACTGAAGACCGACTTGGGGATCATGCCGTGGATGCCCTTGTCGCCGTCCACCACCTGGGTGACGCGGAAATCAACTGCGAGGCTGCACAGGGAGTAGGCTTCCTCCCGGGAGAGCCCCTTTTCCCTCATGAGGAACGAGACTGCTTCACGGATGGCCGTCTTCATGGCCTCGTTCAGGTCGCGGTGGAATCCCATGACGATCCAGTGGGTCGGCGACTCGGCCAGAGGGTAGTGGAGTTTCATATCCTTCCGGACCACGAACTGAAGCTCCGCTTCCTCAAAATAGGTCTCGGCGGCGGCGATGCTCACCTCCCCGTCCCCCTGGAGGGCGTGGGCGTCCGCGGCCATGAAGAGAGCCCCGGGAACGTTCACGGGGATGTAAAGGGTTGTTCCCTCTACAAGTTCCTTGTTGTCCATGTTTCCGGCAAAGTAACCCGGGACCGCCGGGGGCAGCTCTTCGCCGTTCCTGGGCGCTACGGCCATGGTGCCCAGGAACGGCCGGGTTTGCAGGGTCACGCCGGGGGCGAATTCAATGGTCTTTCTGTCCTCCGACAGGTAGAGAGGTTTCAGGAAGCCCTTGCTGAATCCTTCGGGCAGGCCTCCGATGTTCATATGGTCGGGATAGATGTGGGTTACGGCGTATTTGCCGGGGACGAGCCGCCTGATCCGTACCTCCAGGGTATCGCCGGGTTCGGCCCCGTTGATGTGGAAGGGTCCTGTAAAGGCGTAGACGCCGATGCCCTTTTCCTTCATCTCCGTGCGGAGAGCGAGCATGTCGTCAAAGGTCAAGTCCGGAGAAAGATTCCCGCCCAGGAGCATGACCGTGTTGAACACCACGGTGTCACCGTCGTCGATTACGAGGGCGGGGGGGATGTCGGACCTGAGCATGCCGTTGTAAGCCTGCTCCTTCGTGATGAAGAACGTCCTGGTCCGGGCGCTTCCTGCGGAAGGGGCAAACAGAAGAAGGGCGAGGGCGGAAAAAAACAGCAGTGCGAAAAACATGGGGGTACACCTCCGAAAAAGAATTCGATCCGGTGCGAGTATAGCAGTTTTTCGCAGAAAAGAGTTTCCCGTAAAGCGGACGGGCGAAACGAAGCGGGAAAGAAAAGCTGAAAACTTGCGGTTGCATAACGAGAACGCTATAATTTAACTGCATAAAGAATGTTTTGATTGGTAAATCAGATCAAATACTTAAGATATAAGGAGCTCCCCATATTCCGGCGGTATGCCTTTCCAGGTCAGTTCATGACCGGAAATTCACTACCACGGCGAGCATCGGCGTGGCTCTCTTCCCCCGGCACGGCCGCACGGCGGACAGTCTGCTCCGGTGCGCCGACGATGCCATGTACAGGGTCAAGAACGGAGAGGGAGGTTTTCTGCTCTATTCCGATTGAACTCCGGAACGCCCATTCCCGGTCCCATCCAGACCTCGGGGGCGGAGGGCGGGACGGCGAACCGGACGGGAGAGCCGGGGTGGAGCCTGAGGGCTTCGTAAGAACCGGAAGAATGCTCGGTCTGCCAAACTGTTCCGTCTTCGGCCGCCAGGTAGAGCCTGACGGAACTCCCCAGGGGGAGTATCTCCTCCACAACCGCGGTGAAAAGATTGTTCCCCAGGTCCTGGTCCACCGGAAGATCGGGGTAGAGAATCCGGATCCTGTCAGGCGCCACGAAAACCAGTCCCTCTCCAGTAAAAAGCCCCCCGCCGTCAAGGTCAAGGCTGACTGTCTCCCCTTCGAAACGGAAGCCGCCTTCCCTGCAGACGATGCTGCCCCGAAAGAGATTTCCCCATCCCAGGGCGTTCCATGCCTCACCCCGGGCTCCCCTTTCCCAGAGACGCCCGACCGGGAAGGACTCCGTCGTGGCCCCGTCTTTCATTATGGTGACCCGGTCGCCCAGGGAGCAGAGATCCTCGATCTGGTGGGTGACGTACACCATGGGGATGCCCGCTTCCAGCCGGATGTCCCGGAGTTCCTTGCGGAGGCTTCTCCGCAGGGGGCCGTCCAGGGCGCTGAAGGGTTCGTCCAGCAGAAGGAGATCCGGTTCGGCCGCAAGTGCCCGGGCAAGGGCGACCCGTTGGCGCTGCCCTCCGGACAGTCTCTCCGGAAGCCGGTCCTCAAAGCCCGACATCTTCACCCTGGCGAGCCATTCCTCTGCCTTCATCCGTCCCTTCCTCCCCTTGGGCAGGGCGTAGGCCACGTTTTCCAGGGCGGTCATATGGGGGAAGAGGGCCAGGTCCTGGAAAAGAAGCCCCACCTTCCGGTCCCGGGGAGGAAGGTTTATCCTTTCCGAAGAAGAAAAGAGAACCCTTTCCCCGAGGATGATCCTCCCTTCCACGGGAGTCCTCAGGCCTGCCAGCGACCTGAGGGTCAGGGATTTACCCGAGCCGCTTCGTCCGAAGAGCACCGCCGTTTCCGCGCCTACCTCCATGGAAATGTTCAGGAAAAAAGAGCCGGCCGCATCACGGAATTCAGCACGAAGCATGCTGTCCCTTCCTTCCTTCCTCCAGCATCCGGACAGCGTAGAGACTTGCGAGCCCCGCTCCCACGAGAAGCAGGGCCGCTCCGTGGGCCCGGGCGAAATTGAGGGTTTCCACCTGGTTGTAGATATAAAGGGGGAGGGTCTGGGTCCGCCCCGGAATATTGCCGGCGATCATCATGGAGACGCCGAAGTCCCCCAGCGCTCTCGCCGCGGAAAGGGCGAGTCCCACGAGAAGCGTGCGCCGGGCAAGGGGCAGGGTGACGGTGAAAAAAATTGCGGATTCTTTTTTCCCCAGGGTCCGGGCGGCATCCTCGAGCTCTCTGTCCACTGAGGCGAAGGCCGCCCGGGCTGACTGGATCATGATGGGCGCCGCCGATACGGAGGCGCCGAGAACGAGGGCGGGAAAAGAGAAGAGAATGTCCATTTCCCTGAGAAGGGGAGATCTTCCGATAAAAAAAAGAAGATAAAAGCCCATCACCGACGGCGGAAGTATCAGGGGAAGCTGAACGAGAAGAGAGCAACATTCTTTGCCGAAAAACTCCCTGCGGGCAAGAGTCCACCCGACCCCTCCTCCGAGGAGGATCAGAATCGGGATGGTGAAGAAAAGAACTTTCAGGCTCAGGAGAAAGGGAGGGAGCATGGAGGTATCAGCGGTCCACAGGTATAAAACCGAACTCCTTCATCACCGGTTCCGCCTCGGGAGAGCGGAGAAAGGTCCAGAAGGCCTCGAGCTGCACTGTTTTCTTTCCTTTGACGAGTCCGCCGAAGAGCACCTGGGGCGGGGTGTCCAGTTCGGTCCACCGGCCTCCCTCAAGCCGGAGGGCGACGCTGAGGGGAATGACCGCCAGGTCCGCTCCGCCGCTTTGGGCGGCGAGGGCCGTCTTCAGCACGTCACCTCCGAGGATGAGCCTCCCGCTTTTTTCGATTTTATCGAAAAAACCTTTCTCCTGAAGATATTCTTTCGCCATCCTCCCGAAGGGCGCCGTCTCGGGATTTGCGATGGCGATCTTTAACCCTTCCGAGCCGAGCAGTTCGATGGAGGGAGCTTCGCTCCCCATGCGCCAGAGTACCAGTGGCATCTTCACGAAGGGCAGGGGATCGCAGTCGAGAAAACCTTTCTCCCGGACGTACCGGGCCCATTTTTCATCGGCGCTGAGGAAGAGCCCGAAGGGGGCGCCGTTTTCAATCTGCCGCGCCAGGTTCCCTGAGGCCCCGTAGACACCCTGGAGGTCCGCTCCGTGCTCCCTGTTGAACTGGGGAATGGCCTTTTGCATGGCAGGCTGGAGGGATGCGGCGGCTGCGACGATCTCTGCCCGGGCGGGCAGGGACGGAAGCATGACGAGGAGAGAAAAGAAAAGCAAAACCCTAAATTGCTTGAGAATCGTCTTCACAGAAATCGTCTCCTTTTGCAACCAAGTTGCTTTTACTATACCAGAATGCAGAAGAAATGCAACAAGGTTGCGTTTTCCTAAATCCGCAGGTTTTTCAGGCAGAGGGAGTGTCGCCGGGCACAGCGCCCGGGCCGAGAAACCGACACGGATGTCGGTTTCAGGTGCAGTTGTCAAGGACGACAATCTGCACCGGCGGCCCAAGCGAGCACCGGTGACACTCCCGCTGCCTGCGGATTTAGGGTTTTCCGAAGAGAGAGGTTCTTCCTTCCGCAGATGCAGAAAGTAGGATATAATCAACATGCTGACCGAAGCAACGACACCGGGAGGAATAGTATGGACTTTCTCGCATCGTTCACCGGGCTTGATCTGCCGACCTGGGCCTGGATAGTCGTTCTTACCTCCGGGGCGGGAGTGGGAATCGCCAAGACAGCCGTCCCCGGAAGCGGCATTCTCGTGGTGGTGCTCATGGCCATGGCGCTGCCCTCCCGGATGTCCGTGGGCGTTTTGCTTCCCATGCTCATTTTCGGCGACATTTTCGCCGTCGGAAAGTACTGGAAGCATACGGACAGGCGGCAGCTTTTCACCCTGCTGCCCTTCGCATTCCTGGGCCTCGGAGCCGGGTATCTCATTCTGCGGCATGTAACCAACGAACAACTCAAGCCCATAATCGGTGCCGTGGTACTGCTCATGCTGGGGGTTCACCAGATCTCCCGGATTGTGAAGAACAAAAGAATCGCCTCGGGGAAATCCCTTCCATCCCGGACATCCCCGTTCCTGACGGTCCTGTTCGGCTTCTTCGCAGGCATGGGAACCGGCATGGCCAACTCGTCCGGCCCCGTCATGAGCCTGTACCTGCTCATCGTGGGTCTTCCCAAGCTTCCGTTCATCGCCACCACGGCTTGGTTTTTCTTTACCATGAACCTGCTGAAGGTCCCTCTTTTCATCAACCTGGGCCTCATCAATGTCCAGAGCCTGAAGGTAAACCTGCTTGCTCTTCCGTCCATTGCCGCAGGGGCCATCCTGGGCTACTGGGTGGTTCGGCGCATCTCCCAGGAGAGGTTCAACCAGATCGTCCTCGCCCTGGCCTTTGTCGCTGCCCTCCGTCTGATGTTCTGACCCTTACCGGGCCGACGACGGGGACGTGAAGAATTTTTCGTAGGCGATAATAACGCCGGTGGTCACCAGCGTCAGGACGATGGCCAGGGCGTCGGCTTTTGCTATGTCCGACGACAGTTCCGAAACGTGGGTATAGATGACGAGAGGTAGGATTTTTACGGCCGTGCCCGTGAGGGCGAAGGCCGTGCCGAAGGCTCCCATGCTCACGGCGAAGAGCAGGGACGAGCCGGCGAGGATGGCCGGAGCAAGCATGGGAAAGAGGACTCTCCGGAGAACCGTGACGGGCCCGGCCCCGAGGGACACGGCGGCCTCCACGAGGCTCCAGTCGGCGTTGCTCCACGCCGCCGTCATGGTGAGGATCATCCTGGGTATGAGGAAATAGAGGTAGGCGATGACGAGTCCTCTCCATGTGAAGAGGAAGGCGGAGAACTCGAGGGGATTGATGCCGAACAGCTCTCTGAGGATGATGGTTATGAAACCGCTGGTCCCGAGGAGGACGATGAAGGCGAAGCCCACCACGAGACCGCTCAGGGTCAGAGGAACCGCCGTGAGGGCGAGAAGGATGTTCTTCGCCCGGCCTCCGGTCTTGTGGACAAAGTAGGAGAGCGGCAGACCGACGGCCGTCCCGAGGACGGCCGTGCTCGCCGAGAGAACGAGGCTCGTGGTCAGGGATTCCCGATACAGCTTCCTCACGAAAAGGCTGAGATAGTTGTCAAGGGAGAACCTCCCCTCGATGAAGAGGCTCTCCCACAGTACAAGGGCAAGAGGCCAGAGCAGGAACAGCCCCAGCACCGCCGCGAGAGGCAGCAGCAAAAGCCATGTTCCGCTCCGGCGCTCCATGGTCTCTAGTTCTCCCCAAGCACTTTGCTGCCCCAGAGAGAGGCAGCCTCTTTCTGCACCTTCTGGGCCTTCACCCAGTCCACGTCCTTTGCCCGGGCGTAGTCGGAGGCCGGGAGGAACTTGTCCGCCACATCCGCCGGCATCTCAAATCCCGGAAGAATGGGCCGGACGAACCCTTTCGCAAAGAGTCCCTGCCCTTCCGATGAAAGGATATAGTTCAGCCAGAGCTTGCCCGCGTTGGGGTTGGGGCCGCCCTTGACGAGGCTCATGGCGTAGGGTGCGGTGATGGTGCCCTCTTCGGGGATGACGATGTCGATGGCGTCGCCGAGGCCGGCGATGTACCGGGCCCGGTAGGCGTTCATGTCATAGGTGATCCAGATGGGAATCTCGCCCTTGACGAACTTGTCGAACTCGGTGGTTTTCTCGATCATGCGAACGTTCCCCGCTTTCTGGAGAGCGGCCAGGTAGTCGATCCCCTTGTCGAGACGGTCGAGATCGCCCCCGTGGGCGTACGTGGTGGCGATGACGATGGCGTATCCGATGCCCGCAGTCCGGGGATCGAGGTAGACCACCGACTTGCTGTATTTCGGGTCGAGGAGGTCCTGCCATCCCTTCGGGGTCTCCTTCACGAGGTTCTTGTTGATGACGAACACCACCGTGGCCTTGTGGACGCAGAACCAGTTCCCTTCGGGATCCTTCAGTTCGTCGGGGATGAGGTCGAAGTTCACCGGCTTGAAGGGCTCGGTAACCCCTTTTTCCCGAGCGGCGTCTCCTGACGGCATGAAGTAGTACGCCGTGTCACCCTGGGGATTGTTCCGCTCCTTGTCGAGCCGAACGACCGTGGCCCCGCTGCCCAGGTCGTTCCACGTGATCTGGATGCCGTATCGCTTTTCGAAGCCGTCAAAGAGGGCCTGCCAGTTTGCCCACGTGGGACCGGTGTCGTAGCTGTTGAGCCCCTTTTCCTTCCGTGCGGCCTCCGCGAGGGCGTTTTCTCCCGGATAGAGTTCTTCCGCGAAGCAGGCTCCCGCGAGAAGGAGGACCGCAATCAGCGACAGTAACGCTTTCCCTGCATGTTTTCTCATTGTTTTTCCCTCCAGTGAAAATAAGATTCTTTATCTATTTGCCGTTTTATCGGAGCAGCCCGGATTTTCAGCGGTGCCGCCCCGGAATTTTCTTACCTTCCTGCCACAGGTCTTCCGTCATCGGGGGAAAAACGGAGCACGACGCCTTCATCAAGGGCAGGGGGGTCCAGTTCCGTGTTGAGAATGTCAACAAGGATCTGTTCTCCTTCCACGTTCACGGCAAGACGAAGGAGAGGACCGAGGAACACCTTCCCGGCCATTCTCCCCGGAAGGATATTCCCCCCTCCCGGGGGAACGTCCCGGGAGGCGAGGGAAATTCGCTCAGGCCGTATCATGAGTGAACAGGGGCCCTTGGGAAGGGGCACATTCTCCACCGAAAGGATTTTTTCCTTCCACCTGAACCTGCCGTCGCCGAGATACTCGCCCTCCAGCAGGTTGTTGACCCCGACGAAATCGGCGACGAAGGAGTTCGCGGGCCGCAGGTAAATGTCCCTGGGGGAGCCTGTCTGTTCGATTCGGCCGTCGTTCATCAGGGCCACCCGGTCCGATATGGACAGGGCCTCTTCCTGGTCGTGGGTCACGTAGATCGCGGTGATGCCGCTCTCCCTCTGGATTCTTTTTATCTCGAACCGCAGGGAGTTCCGGACTTTTGCGTCCAGGGCCGACAAGGGCTCATCCAGAAGGAGGACCTTCGGGGTGATGGCGAGGGCCCGTGCAAGGGCCACCCGCTGCTGCTGGCCGCCTGAAAGCTCCCGGGGCCGGGCCGAGGCCCGCCGGTCGAGACCAACCATGGAAAGAAGCTGTTCCACCTTCGGCCGCAGAATGTCCTCCGGCGTTTTCCTGGTCCTGAGCCCGAAGGCCACGTTTTCGAAAACGGTCAGATTGGGGAAAAGGGCGTAGTTCTGGAAGACGATGCCGACCTGTCGCTGCCGGACACCCACCCCGCTCATGGATTCTCCGTTCAGCAGCACTTCCCCCTCGTCGGGGGCGAGAAATCCCGCCACGAGCCTGAGGGTGGTGGTTTTTCCGCAGCCCGAGGGGCCGACAAGGGAGAGGAATTCACCCTTGTCCACGGAGAGGGAGACGTCCCGTACGGCGTAGGTCTTTCCGAAACGCTTGCTGACAGCTCTCAGTTCAACCCCGGCCATGGAAATCCCTCCCCGTTTTTTCGAGTGCCAGCCGGACAGCTTCCCCTGCGGTGGACGCCTTGATCATCGGCGACGGTGATTCTCCGTCCTCGGAGATCTGCCAGGTTTTCAGGCCTATCACGGGTCTTCCGGATCTCAGGGCGAACCCTATCTCCGACAGTGTGCCGAAAGCGCCTCCTATGGAGATGACCGCGTCACCGGCGGAGGCCACGGCGAAATTCCGCACCTCCCCGAGACCGGTGGAGAGGGCAATTGTGACATAGGGGTTTGCCTCCCGGATGTCCCCCGGAAGAAGGCCGACGGATGTCCCCCCTTCTTCGGAGACTCCGCGGCAGACTGCTTCCATGACGCCCCCCCTTCCGCCGCACACCACGGTGCATCCTGCCCCGGCGAGGAGTCGTCCCACTTCCCGGGCCAGTTCGTAAATCTCGGGAGACGCGGTGGATGTTCCGATGACTGATATAATGGGGGGTCTTTCCATTCCGGACATGCTCCTTTCCGCGGAGTGCATTGTCAAACGGCCATTCCGGCGCTCCTGGCGCCGAACAGCCTCCCCAGGAAAATCACGGCGCCGAGGCTCAGAATACTGAAGAGGACCAGCAGGGTGGTGGCCGCGCAGGCGAAACCCGTGCTCACGTAAAAAGCCTGGTAGAGAACCACCGGGTAAGTCTGGCTTGCCGAGCCGGTGACCATGACGGCGAGCTGGAACTCTCCCAGGGACATGGCGAAGGTCATGATGGCCCCCGAGAGAAGCCCGGGGACGAGGTTGGGCACCAGGACACGGGTCGCAAGGAAGAAAGGTGTTGCCCCGAGGGACGTCCCCGCTTCCTCCAGAATGTTCCAGTTCAGCATGTCCATGTTGGCCATGAGGGGGCGGAGCATGAAGGGAAGGGTATACACGAGGTGGGCGCCCAGGAGAAGCTGCCATGTGCCTACAAGGGAAAAGGAGGGCCAGTTGAAGCCCTGAACGAGGCCGAGTCCCATGACTACGGGAGGAATGGCGATGGGAAGCAGGATGACGAAGTCGAAGGCCCGCCGGAGCCGGTTTTTTTCGAGGACGGACACTGCATAGACGGAGCAAATGCCCACGGCCGCATTGATGAAGACGGTGAGGCAGGCAACGAGGAGGCTCATCCCCATGGCCCGGACGTACATGGTTTTGGAGAAAAGATCCGCATACCACCTGAGGGTGAACCCGGTGGGCAGCAACGTGCCGAACCACTTCTCGCCGAAAGATCCGACAAGAATGAGGGCAAGAGGCGCCAGAACGTAGGCGAACCAGCAAACCCCTCCTGAAAGCCACAGGGCACGACGCATCATTGTCAGGACTCCCTTCCCGAACCTGTTTCCAAGGATATTGTAGCAAAGAAATGCAACGGCGGCGTAACGGTTTCGTCATTTCCTCCCGTTCCTCATTTTGGAAAAGTACCTAAATCCGCACCTCAGCGGGGAGTGTCACCGGTGCTCGCTTGGGCCGCCGGTGCAGATTGTCGTCCTTGACAACTGCACCTGAAACCGACATCCGTGTCGGTTTCTCGGCCCGGGCGCTGTGCCCGGCGACACTCCCTCTGCCTGAAAAACCTGCGGATTTAGGAAGTACCTTTTTTGGTCAGTAAGAATAGTGAAAATTTTCTCTTCTTTTCTTCATTTGAAAATCACGTATAATGATCGTGCTGTATCATATTTTCCCCCTATACGGAGGTGTCGCTATGACAGACTTGGGTAAGACGCAGGAAAGAAGCAGAAGCGAAACTCTCAGCGTTCTTCTGGGAGCGGCGTTCCTCATGGCCACGTCGGCCATCGGGCCGGGGTTCCTCACCCAGACGATTTCATTCACCAATGAACTGAAAGCAACGTTAGCTTTCGCGATTCTCCTCTCCATCCTCATCGATATCGTGGTGCAGCTGAACATCTGGCGGATCCTCGCCGTCTCGGGCATGCGCGCCCAGGACGTGGCCAACAAGGTCCTTCCGGGGCTGGGGTATTTCCTTGCCTTCGCGGTCGCCCTCGGCGGACTGGCCTTCAACGTGGGCAACGTGGGCGGAGCGGCCCTGGGCTTCGAGGTGGTCTTCGGCTCCGAGCAGGTCGTCGGGGCGTCCATCAGTGCGGCCATCGCCATCACCATCTTCCTCTGGAAGGACCTCGGCAAGGCCATGGACAAGTTCACCCAGATTCTCGGCTTCCTCATGCTCGCCCTGGTGTTTTACGTGGTGTTCGTCACGAAGCCTCCCGTCATGGAGACGGTCCGTGAAATGGTGAAACCCTTTACGGACATCAACCTGCTGAAGGAATACAAGTGGCTCGTGGTGCTGACCCTCGTGGGCGGAACCGTGGGCGGCTACATCACCTTTTCCGGCGCCCACAGGATCATCGACGCGGGGATCACCGGCAAGGAGAACATCACCCAGATCAGCAGGGGATCCGTCAACGGCATCGCCATCACCGGCGTTATGCGCTACCTTCTGTTCCTTGCCTTTCTCGGCGTGGTTCTTCTCGGAAAGGAGATCGACATGAAAAACCCCGTGGCATCGGCCTTCCAGATCGGCGCCGGCCCCCTCGGGTACAGAATCGCCGGAGTGATTCTCTGGGCGGCAGGCATCACCTCCGTGGTTGGGGCATCCTACACCTCCGTTTCCTTCCTCCGGACGCTGTCCTAAATCCGCACCCTAAAAAATAAAAAACCTCTCTGGACTGTTCGGAGAACAGTGGTAAGGTAGTGTTTACGAAGGCACAACCCTTCACCAGAGAGGTGCAATCATTATGACTGAAAAGGCGAAG
>NZ_JAESIH010000044.1:114405-119124 GCF_016756745.1 Aminivibrio sp. | reverse complement strand
GCAAGAGCGAGGAAGAGGAGCGCAGCGACAAAGAATCTCGCTTCGGTCTTTAAGACCTTTAAATCAGATCCTTCACTTCGTTCAGGATGACAAAAAGAGCAGTTCCTTCCCCTTCGGGGATGCTGCGCGTTCTTTCGCGCAGGTTGGCAAACTGAATGGCGCAGGAAGCACGTTGCCTGTATAATGTGAAAGATTTTGGGGACAGTTCGCCCTTGGCGAAACCCCTTGATTTTACTTCAATTTGCTGTAGATTGTGGGAGGTCGGGTGTTATGGCGCAGATTGTGGATACCTCGGATTTCTATACGGGGATGAAGATCCGCTGGCAGGAAGGCATTTGGGAAATTCTCGATTTTCAGCACCACAAGATGGGGCGCGGCGGGGCCACCGTCCGGACAAAGATGAAGAATCTCGACTCTGGCTCCATCATCGAGAATTCCTTCCGGTCCGGCGAACGGTTCGAACGGATCATTTTCGACGAGAAACCTGCCCAGTTCAGCTACATGAGCGGCGACAACTACATCTTCATGGATCTTTCTACCTATGACGAGCTCCCCATCACCAGGGAAGTCCTGGGAACCGTGGCGGACTACCTGGTGGAGAACATGGAGGTCCAGATCGAGTTCTTCGAGGGGAAGATCATGGGGATCGAGATTCCCAAGAGCGTGGAGATGAAGGTTATCGACACGCCTCCGGGCTTCAAGGGCGACACAGTTTCGAGCAGCGGCAAACCTGCAAAACTCGAAACGGGCATCACCATCACGGTTCCCCTGTTCATCAACGTGGGTGATACAATTATCGTAGACACCCGCAGCGGTCAGTACTTGGAGCGGGCAAAAAAATAAGACAGGCAAAGGGAGGTAATGTGAAGATGAGCGCACGGGAGAAAATAGCCTATCTCAAGGGGCTGCTTGACGGTTTGGGGCCCGTGAAGGATGAAGGGCAGAACAAGATTTTCGCCGGCTTGGTGGATGCTCTCGACGCGCTTTCCCAGGAAGTCGCCGACCAGGGCGTTTTAATCGAGGAGCAGAGAGAGCTCTACGAGGATCTGGCGGATGACTGCGCCCTTCTTGACGAGGATCTCGACTCGCTGGAAAGGGCCTTCGCGGAGTGCAGCGGAGAGGTCTACGGCGACGAAGAGGACGACGAAGACGATGATGAGGTCGAAGACGAGGATGCCTTCGACGAAAGCTGTCTTTCGGAGACGTGCTCGTCCTGCGGATATGTTTTCTATTACCAGCCCGAGGAGTACGAAGAGGACGAAGCCCTTCAGTGCCCAGGCTGCGGAAAGGAATTCCCGCGGCAGAACCGGTAAATTACCACGCAATTCAGGAAGGGAGGTATCGCAATGAGTGAGATGTACAAATCGCAAGAACCGGAAATGGACGAAATTGAACAGCCGGAAGGCGGACTGAGCGAGATGTCTGGACAGGGAGGTGCCGACGAGATTTCTTCTGTAAACGGCAGCATCCATATCAGCGAGGAAGTGATTATGGATCTGGCCAAGAAAACCCTCACTACGATTCCCGGCGTGCAGCCGGCGAGCCCCGGAATAGCCTCCAAGCTCGGCATCGGCAGAAAGGCCAGCGACGGCATCCGCGTTTCCGTGGAAGACAAGTTCCCCCCCGTGGTGACCGTCGACGTCTTTTTGATGGTGAAGTATGGTCTTCGCATTCCTGATACCGCTTGGGACGTGCAGGAAGCCATAAAGAAGACCCTTGAGCAGTTTACAGGTTATGATGTCAAGGCTGTGAACATTAACGTCCAGGGCATTTACTTCCAGGATAAGCCCGTTCCGTCCACAGAGTCGGTGCCCGAGGAAGAGAAGCCTGCGGCGTACGAGGCTTCCTCGCCTGTGTCGGAACCTTTTGTCGATGCTGAGGACGAAGAGGAAGCCGAAGCGTCCGTGAAGCCGGAGAAACCGATTCCGCCCGAGGTGGAACAACTTTAGCGAAGGACCTTGAGAGGGCCGGGCCTCCTCATTATATGACCGGCCCTTCTCCTTATAGGGGTGGTGGTGGATATGTACTTGTTCTGGAAGCGGAATACTCTCGGCGACGTGTCGGTCTCTGCGGTTGGAATACGGCGGTTCGTCAGGCGGTACCTGACGAAGCCCCTTGACTGTGACCTCATTTCTTTTCCCGAAGGTGAGGAGTGCATTCTTATTGTGCTTTCCTACCCCAAAGGGCAGACCCCTCCCGGCATGGAAACGGCCGAGGGGAGGATATGCAGGGAACTGGAGAAGCTCGGCTTCTCGGTGAGAATCTCTTGGGTGGAGGTGGAGAAGGCTCCCTTCGATCCCCTGGGTGAACTGTCCTCCCTCGCCAGGAAGCCTCTGGCATGGGCTTTGTTGGGCGCGGTCATCGCCGCGCTGTTCATTGTAGGTTTTCGGCCCTTCTTCTGGATCCTTTTCTGGGGGGCGGCTTTTTATTTTGGTACCGTTTTTCTTTTGTCCGAGAAAGGCAAACGGATCGCGGAGAAACTGAAGGGCATTGCTGGGAGGTAATGGATTGATTCGCACGTTTTTGCCGCAGAAGCGTCATCGTTCCCGGGAGATGGCGCTTCAGTTATTGTATTCGCTGGATCTGCGCAGGGGCCAGACCCCGGAACAGGCGCTGGAGCTTTTTCCCGCTGAGGATGACCCGGAGATCCAGGAATATGCCAGAATTTTGACATGCGGCGCGTGGGAACGGCGGAGGGAGATCGACGATCTTATCCGGGAACACGTTACGGGGTGGCGTCCCGAGCGGATGCTGGCGGTGGACAGGGCCGCCCTCAGGATGGCCATTTTCGAGTCGGTCATTTCGAAGATGATCCCCGTGCCCGTGGCGATCTCCGAGGCCGTGGAGCTCGCCAAGACCTTCGGGGCAGAGGAGTCCGGAAAATTCGTCAACGGTGTTCTGGGCCGGATTGTCCGGGCCCTTTTCCCCCAAGGTACGGACGGAGGAACGCAAGCGAAGGACCAGGAGACGCCCCATGGCGGAACGGATAATCCACCAGCTGACGGTTGACGAACTGACGTTCCGCATCTCGTCCCTTCTGCTTCAGGACCCGGTGTTGCAGTCGGTGGTTGTGAAGGGTGAGCTGGCGGAACTGAAGAAGCATACAAGCGGGCACGTCTACTTTACGCTCCTGGGAAGGGAGAGCCGCGTTTCCTGCGCTCTCTTCCGGAATTATCTTCCCTATGTTCCCCAATGGCCCCGGAACGGCGATGAAGTTCTCGCCGAAGGGGCCGTTTCGTTGTATCCCCCCCGGGGGGCTTATCAGCTCATCGTCCGCCGCCTGGTGCCGCTCGGGCAGGGCGCGGCGGAGCGGGCCAGACTCGAGCTGGAGCAGCGGCTTGAAGCTGAAGGGCTCTTCGATGTCCGGCTGAAGCGACCCTTGCCGGCCTTTCCGGAAAAGGTCGTCGTGGTGACTTCCCTCACCGGGGCTGCCCTCCGGGACGTGCTTGCTGTGGCTGGAAAGCGGATGCCTCCCTGCGCCCTGGTAGTGGTTCCGGCCCAGGTGCAGGGGTACGAGGCCCCCGGTGAGATCTGCTCGGCGCTCTCGAACGCCGGCAGGGTTGAAGGTGCCGAGTGCGTCCTCCTGGTTCGGGGCGGAGGCAGCAGGGACGACCTCACTCCCTTCGACGACGAACGGGTGGTCCGGGCGGTCAGGAACTGTTCCCTTCCGGTCGTTACCGGTGTGGGGCACGAAATCGACGAGACCCTGAGCGACAAGGCGGCGGATGTCCGGGCGGCGACACCGTCGGCAGCAGCGGAACGGGTCTTCCCCGATTCGGCGGATATCCTGGCCTCCCTCGACCAGAAGCGCCGCCTTCTCTGTTCGGCCGTGGACAGGGAATTCCGGTCTTTTGAAAAGGACTTGGGCTCTTTTCTGGATAGGGGAAGGACCGTGGCGGAACGGGAGATTGCCCTCCGGGTTTCCGGCGCGGAGTTGTTCGCCTCCAGGCTCGGGGCTGCGGGAGAGAGGGCCGTGGCCGCCGCAGGGGAGCGCATCGCCGCCCTCGGCGCATCGCTGAACAGCCTTTCGCCCCTGAAGGTTTTCGACCGGGGGTACAACCTCTGCGAGAAGGACGGGGTGCCCGTAACCTCCGCCGGGGCACTTTCGGAAGGCGACGGTGTCACCCTGCGGTTCGCCGACGGCGACGCCGGGGCTGTCGTTTCCGGGGTCTGTTTGCGCAGGCAGGGATAGTGCGACAGTGTGCCGGTTTGGGCCGCTCCATCCAGAGCGCAGCGAGGGGAGGATCTCGGGGTTGATTCTTCGTCCCTCAAGACCGAGATTCTTCGGGCTTCGCCCTCAGAATGACAACAAGGTCGAGATCCTTCGGCCAAGAAAGCCGGCCTCAGGATGACACCCCCTCTGTCGTCCTGAGCGAAGCGATCGCGAAGCATCCAGAGCCCAGCGAAATGAGAAGAATCTGGTTCTTGTCATCCTGAGGAGCCCAGCGACGATCGCGAAGCATCCCGAGCACAGCGAGGGGAGGATCTCGCTCTTGGTCTTTCGTCCCTTAGGGGCAAGGGCGAGATCCTTCGGCCAAAAAGCCGGCCTCAGGATGACACCCCCTCTGTCGTCCTGAGCAACGCGATCGCGGAGCATCCCGAGGGCAGCGAGGGGAGGATCTCGGGGTTGATTCTTCGTCCCTCAAGACCGAGATTCTTCGGGCTTCGCCCTCAGAATGACAACAAGGGCGAGATCCTTCGGCCAAGAAAGCCGGCCTC